>JAJYJL010001002.1 GCA_021789565.1 Acidobacteriota bacterium | reverse complement strand
CGTTTACTATCTTTATGTGGCGCTGGGCGAGGCGCTGTGGGGCGGCTACGATCCCGAGCAAGGCGAGGTCTCAATCCATGGTGAGGCGCAGCCCGGAGACGAAAATCTGCTGAACCTTGCCACCGTCCACACCATCCTGCATGGCGGCTCAGTTTACGCGCTGCCGGTGGCCGACATGCCGGGGGGTTCGCTGGTCGCCTCGTTGTACCGATATTAAGGTGAGTGGGTAGGCTACTAACGTTGACCTGGGGAAGGCTGACCGCGCGGTGATGGCAGACTTCATTGAACCGGCACATAACCCGCACTGAACAATGAGCGGGAGACGAAACCGCAGGGCAAGTGCTCCTGCGTATTCAATAACTTAGACTCTCTGCGCGAAATCACGGTGTCCCGTAACGACAATCCTTAACTTGAAAAATAGCAGGGTGTAACATCGCAGTCAAAAGGCAATCGAACCCGGAGGCAACGCCGATGAATCCCTCCAAAGCTTTATCTTCCCAGGCCTAGTACACCTGGTGTGGTCCCCAACAGTTTGGCTTCAAAACAACAGATCATCTCGCGCCGCTGGAGGAGACACTCGGCCAGGGTCGCGCCGTGGCCGCAGTGCGGTTCGGGTGGGAGATTGAGCACGAAGGCTACAATCTTTTCTGTCTGGGCCCCACCGGCATCGGCAAGTACTCGTTTATACTGCATTTTCTTGAAGAGAAGGCAGCGTAGCGGCCCACACCGTCGGTTTGGTGTTACGTCAGCAATTTTGACGAAGCGCAAAAGCCCCGCGTGCTCGAACTGCCGGCCGGCGTGGCAAATACGCTGCAAACGGACATCGACCGCCTGATCGAAGAGTTGCGATCCGCCATCCCGGCCGCCTTGGAGAGCGACGATTACCGTGCGCTGCACCGAGCGAACCGCGGCGACCTGATTTTGGACGCTCACAAAGTACTGATGCAGCCCTGCGCGTGGCTGTAAGGTTTTTGCCACCTGTGGTGCCATCTGTACTAGAGAACCTGTCAGAGGAATGGTTGGTAGCGCTACCGGGAATCGAACCCGGGTTTTCAGATTGAGAATCTGACGTCCTAACCCCTAGACGATAGCGCCATGAGTGACTATCTTACTGGTTCCTTTATCAGTTGTCCATTCTCTGCGCTGCTACTCGTCGTTGCGGCTGGCACGCTCTTGGCACAATCCGCGAGTTGTCCCGCCAGGTAAGCCTGAGCGCGCCACGCGATATCTTGCAGATCGGCTTCGTTCACGATGTTGTACCGCTGGAAAACAGAGTAGGTCTTGTGGCCGGTCATTGCAATTGCTTCATCCGGTTGCAACCCGGCACGGCGGAAATTGCGCGCCGCCGTCCGGCGCAGATCATGGAAGAGCATTCCCGGACAACCCGCCATTTTACAAGCCTGCCTCCACGCCTTGTAGAACGTCCGCACACCTTCCCATCGTTGTTGTGGGCTAGTAGCCTGCCCGCGCTTTTGATTCGCGTGTGGCTGCGGGGACCCTTTCAGGCGGCGATAGAAAACCCACGGGCAGCCTTCAGGGAGCGATGCAAGCTGGCCCTTCAGAATAGTCTCAAGCTCCCCTTCGAGCTTCAGTACGCGGCCTTCGCCACTCTTGGTTTCCCCCGGCCACAAGCGGATGGTTCGCGCTGGCCAATCCACCTGAGTCCAAGTAAGTGAAGTTACTTCCCTCAGCCGCCAGCCCGTGAAGTAGCCGAATTTTGCAACTGGTCTCAAATGCTCCGGCAGGGCTTCCAACACACGGAGAAATTGCTCACCCTCAAAGAACCCTTGCCGGCGTTTCGCCTCTTTCAAGTGTGGGAATAGGGGGACGCGAAATATCCGCTCAGTGCGGTGCGCCAGATTCAACATTCGCCTCAGCGCCGCCAGTTCGCGGTTGACCGTGGCATGGGCAGCGCCGTCAGTAAGACGCTGTGTGATGTATTCGCCGATTCGCTCGCCCGTGATCTTGTCGGCGGTCAGATCGGCGAAGCGGCCCCGTAGGTGAGTCAACTGCGCGTTCAGGTTCTTCAGCGTGGCGCGCTGATTTGTCCGGTAGTCGGTTTCAATCAGTTCGCACAATTCCTCGAATACGGGAGCTTCGGCAAGCTCAGGTGCGTTGTGTGGGTCCCATGCTTTGCCTTCCCGGATTTTCAGTACCTTCATCGCTTCGCTTTTATTCTCGGCCCGGATGGTTTCCCAGTGCCGCTTTCCGGCCCTCTGGTAGATGAGTTGCCAAAGTCTCCCATGCTTTCTCACGCTGCCCATGTGCTTTGACTCCCCTCTTGCCTACTCTCCAAATAGGCGAGACTCCCTGTTAACTAATTAGTGCTGTCAAGTGGCTCGCCGCTCAGTTCAGCGGCCACGTGCAAACTACAAATACGGCCAAAAGCGCCGCCATCACAGCATTCGCCGAAGCCAAGATCGGATGCGCGTCAAACAGAAGATAGGAGAGCCATCCATTCAGACCGGCAAGCGCAAGGAAGATCGCGTACATGATGCGCCGGTGGCTGGTCATCCATTCACCGAATTTGCGGACACGGTTTTCCGGTCCCACGATAGGCATCGCTTATTCCTTTCGCCGCGTCGTAGCAAGGGCGCGGCTCAACCGCTCACGCTCTTCGGCGGTCATGGATTCGAGTTCAGTTTTCAAGGCGCGTTCATCTTCGGTCAGGCGCTCCACTCCTTTCAGATATCCCAGCACGTCATGGAGGACGAAACTCGGCGTGTTGGCGTCAAATGCCCCGCCCGGAAGAATCGAATCGAGCGCACGGAGCGCCGCAGGAGAGAGCATGTTTTCTTTCATCGCCATGATTCGCCGTCCTTGATTCTCTGACGTGCAGCGCGTCTGGCTCGCCCCACGCGAGTTCACTTGTCAGCTTGCTTTCTTCACGCGGCCAATTAGTGAGGGCAACAGCAGGTGCTTTTTCCCATGCGTCTGATTTTCCGCGTGGTGTCCCTCGCTGTCACAGCCGCCCTTACAGAACCAAGCTTCATCGCCGTTGCCGGAAGGTTCAGGAAGCAGGGACGCCGCCTCGGGGACGAATCTTGCAACGATGCGTGCAGACGCTGGCAGGTCAATAGGCGGCTCATATGGGGCCACACCTATCGAGCAGCACATACATCGCGGACCCCTTCTCTCCCCTTCCAACATCGGGAAATCGCCGGGGGCAAGGAAAACAGAATCAGGGGCCTTGATATCGTCCTTCATAGCCTGCCGCTTTCGATTCGGCGCGTTTCACAGCTCGCTTTATTCATT
>JAJYJL010000045.1 GCA_021789565.1 Acidobacteriota bacterium | reverse complement strand
GCGTTGCTGACGCGCTGGGCATCGACCCAGAACCGGAAATGCGCGCGGCCCTCGAACGCAGGCAGAAATAGTACGGCGCTCCTGGTGGCCATCAGGAAGGCGAAAGAAAAAGGACGGCTGATGAACAACCGGCCCTGTGGGTGATCCGTCTCATTCTGCGAGTTGTCTCCGCCTGCATACTCCAGTACCGGCAGAAGGGCCCGCCGCCGTCCTAATCGTCGAAGTGTCCGCTTACTCCGCGGAACCCGCGAAACGCCTGCTTCAGGCCCCAGCGAATTACGCGTGAGCTGTCATAGCAGTGCGACAAGATGTAGTTGCACGTGGAAAGGCATGTGGTCGAGCACGTCTTCTTCATCTCGTCGAGTTGGTGGACGTCGAATTTGTGGTTCCCAACGGTCCCCCAGTCGTAGGTGGCGGAATACATCGGGAAACAGGGCGCCAGCGTGCCCTCGGGCCGAATGATCAGGTTGTTCTGCCCCGCCCGGCACGGCCAGGGTTTCACCTTGCCGCGCATCAACTTCTTCATGTCGTGCATGTGCGTCTGAGGGTTCGCCATCTTGTAGCCCTGGCGGCTCTTGTCGATCAGATAATCGAGCAGCGCCTCCACCTTCGGATAGTCGTTCGGGGTCAGGTAAGTTGTGTTGTCATCCAGGTGTTTAAAGTGCTCCTGCTCGAGCATCGGAGCTTCGTTCAGGTGATAGTCGGTAGCAATGCCATTTGCCCGCGCGATTTCGGTCAGTTCCTTTACATCGTCCTGATTGATGTGGGTGATGTTGATGTTCATCATTACTGTGTAACCGTAGTGCCGCTGGCGCTTGATCAGATAATCGAAGTAGGGTCGGATCCGGTTCAGAGCCTTGGGCAGGCCCGGCTTTTCTTCCACGCAATCGATGGCCAGATTGACGATTCCGATACCGGCATCGCCGATCCGGTCTATCACTTCGGGACGCATCAGCCGGCCGTTGGTGGGCAGGTAAACGTAAAAGCCCTTCTTGGCGGCGTAGTAAACAACCTTGTGGACGAAACCTGGCCGCAGCAAAGGCTCGCCGCCCATCAGTGCCAGCACGCGGCATCCGGTTGATTCCAGCCAGTCGATGGATCGGCGTGCCACGTCTTCCGTCATGCCCTTCACATCGTTGTTATACGACCAGCAGTAGTGGCAATCAACGTTGCACTTGAACTCGGTGAAAAGGTAGGCGATGATCGGCCGCAGCTCCGAGGCGCGAAAACGGGACTTTACAAAGGGCATCGCCCAGCACTTCAGGGCCCTCATGGTGTTGATCTTGTGATATTGCTTCTCGGTGTAGTCCACACCTTCTGGAAACGGGTGCTGTGGGTAAACGGGCTCCGGCAGCGTGAGGGCCTGCGTTTCCGCGGAGGGGGATTTCGGCTGCAGAGGAGGTGTCGTTATCGGCCCTGTTCCTGGCTTCATCAACAGATCGTGCAATTGAACATCCACTCGAACCGGTACGGAAGCGCCAGCAGTGCGTTCCAAGTTCTCTACTTCTGCCATCGAAATCTCCTTTCTTCAGGCCGGACTAGAATCCATTTGCGAGGTGCCTTCTCAATGCAGTTGCAAATCCAAAAGCCAAAATAGTTGAGTATTGCGGTTAACTGCTATTTCCTGGACCGGTATATGCAATGTTTTATATTACTATCACTAATATACACCCGAAATCCTATGCCTGCACCTGCTTCCGGGCTGGACGGGGTAGGCTGTCTTTTACCTTGAACCTGTAGATTCCAGCTCACTGTATTCGGGCCTAATACTTACAATTCCATCAAGCCGTCGCAGGTGCCAGCCGCTCGATACCTAATGCTATTAAGATGCGATTTTGGGGCTTTGTGTTTCAGAGAATTTGAAGTTCTGGCAAGCCTGTACTATGAGTCCGAAGAAACATAAACTGCTTCCCCGCGAAGGATCACCTTCTCGATGGCCAGTTTGTTCTTTCCCACACGGAACAGGGTCAGATTCGCCGGCTGGCCTTCCGCAATCTCACTGCAACTTTCATATCTGGCAAGCAACCGCGAGGGGTTCGCGGTGGCCGCGTGGATCGCCTGGTTTAAAGGCGCTTCGGCGAAATCCATGAACACCTTGACGGCGCGGTTCATGCTCGCTGCTGATCCCGCCATGCTGTGCCGGTCTGCCGTCACTACCTGGCCCGTTGGCAGAAGTTCAATTTCCAGGTCTACTAACCTGTACCGCCCCGGCGTTAACCCGGCAACATGGATTGCGTCGGTTATGAGGACGCAACGATCAATCCCCTTGGCCCGATAGATCACCCGCACCAGATCTGCAGGAAGGTGAAAACCGTCGCAGATCATGGTGGCCGATAGCTGATCAATGGCGAGTTGGGCCCACAGCGGGGTGCGGTGCCGGTCGATCATTTGTGGACAACCGTTTCCAAGATGAGTATTCAACTGAGCGCCCGCCTCGGCCCCTGCATGGATCTGCTCGGGAGTTGCGTCCGTGTGCCCCATGGCGACCACCAAATCTGCCTCGTGCGCCCGGCGGATAAAATCAAGCGCGCCCGGCAGTTCTGGAGCGAGAGTCACAATGCCAATCCTCCCGCCCGCCGCCTCCTGCAGTTCCAGAAACTCCCCCCAGTCCGGCGGTCGCATAACTTTCGGATTGTGTGCGCCGCGGGACCCGCCGGGAGATATATAGGGCCCTTCCAGGTGATAGCACGGGGCACATTGGGCAAACCGCGGATCGAGGCGCCGGGCTTCTTCGAGTGCACGGAAACATCGAATAAGCCCCTCCTGGGTGTTGGTAATGACAGTCGGGCAGAAAGTAGTCACGCCGGTTTCCCACAGGGCGGGCAGAATATCAGACACCGTTCTGGGATCGAGATCGGCATTGCAGAAGTCGATTCCAGCAAAGCCGTTCAACTGGATATCGATCAAGCCCGGGCTGACGTAGGGCTTTGTCTCATCCAACGACCCCACGCTTTGGATAGAAGCAATTCGCCCATCCTGAATGCCGATCCCTACCAACCCTTTTGCCGGAACATTGGCGATGAATTCCATGCTTTCCCCTGTTTGTAGCACTGCCGACCTGGCAGCCTTGCGGCATCCTGACGATGCCGCGGTCCGCAACAAGGCCCTCACGACTTGTGCACACAACGCGAATGAATTTGCAATAGATTCTATCCCAACCCAGGCATTGAAGCGAACCGCAACGGTGTTGGAAATGTCACATTAAGCTGTGATTCAAGGCACAGCTTCTGGCCTCTAAAGTCCTATGATTACAAGTGTAAAAGCACGGTGACGTATCGCCCGGGGTCGTGGTTACATTGCTGTTTGCGGTATCGGGCATGATTGGAATGCCGGACGAGATTCAGATTGATAACCCTTGGTGCGTCACGGCCGCAAAGGGGAGGCGATCATGATGAATATTCAATTAAATCCAGTCCTGGCTGCCAGTGGTGGGAAGAATGCTGAGGTTACGTCAAGACAACCACGAAAGCTGATGGACATTTTGAACGAGGCGGTCGTCGTTATCTTCTTTAGCCTTGGTCCAGCCCTGGGAGCAACGATCTTCTTAATGTGGTTCGGAGGATTGGTCTGGGGCGTGCTTTCATCACTTCTCCGGTAGCGTCCTCCTGAAAAGTGGGCCCGTCAATTTGCTCGAAATTCGCAGAGTGGCCCCTATGCATTCCACGGCCTGTGCGCGAAGTCTTTGTTACTCCAGGAATTTGACGGGCTACACTCCCTGCCTATAGGCTGACGGCCCGCGATCTTTCAGCGGCAAGAAAATGTCAGGAACCTCAACTGGCCTTGTTGCCAGTGTCCTTGACCTCTTCAGTGACCCCTTTGAGAGCTCCCTTAAATTCCCGAATTCCCTTACCGAGCCCTCGGCCCAGCTCGGGCAGTTTCCCGGGTCCAAAAATAATAAGAACAATCAGCAAAATGAAAATAAGATGAGTTGGTTCCAGCAATCCATCCATGATGATCCTCCCGGCAGCAAACTGCTTTCCTGCCGCCTGCCTCATTATATCGCCGCCCAACTCAAAACCGAAGGGAGAGGGGCTCTTTTTTTGAGGGCGCCGGGGAAAGGCTGGTGCAGCGTCCACAACAGGCAATTCATCACAACACAGCTTTGCTTAGTCCACGCCTCAAATACGCCCGAACTTCTTGATGGCTTCCTCGACGGATTTGTACTTAAAAATGAATGGATACATCGAGTGCTCGGTGAAGTCCAACTGCTGTGCCCTTTTCAGCACTTCCTCCGCGTTCGCGTGCGGCACCACTACCACGCCGTCGTTGTCTGCGGCGATGATGTCTCCGGCTGAGACCGGGACGCCGTCGCAGTCAATCTGGATATTCGATCCGCCGAAGACAAAGTGATTGACCGAAGTGGAGGGAACAATTCCTTTGGCATAAACCGGAAACTGGATCCTCTGCAGGTATGCGGTGTCGCGCGCCCCACCATCGATCACCGCGCCGACGAAGCCACGGGCCGCCATGGCCGTGCCCATGATGCCTCCCATCCCCGCAATGTCGAGTCCGTCTTCCACCTTCATCACGTAAACGTCATTGGGTCCGCCATGGTCGATCGCAGCCAGCATGCCGCTCAATGCTGCACTACCCTGATGATTTTCCTGTTTCTTCAGCAGCACCGTTACGGCGTAACCCACAAACTTCGTCCTGAAGACTGGCCGCATCTGGTGGCTCATATACATCCGACGGCCATAAAGTTCTTCCTCCGCATCGGAAATCGAGGCAACTTCGACTTGGCGGTAATCCTGCAGCATCTGCTGCTGCACTTTCGTGAGCGCCAGGGCTGCTCCGGTGCCCATCACGCCGGGTTCCCCAATTCCGCATGGGCACTGCCGCTCCGGGACTCGCTGAGATGGCGCTCCGTTACCAGGCTGGCCCTGTTCGCCTTTGCCGCCGCTTACAATCCAGAGGAGAGCGGCACAGCCAAGCAGCCCAGAAATCGCTAATTTCTTTAATAAGTGACGGTGAATTTTCATTTCCATCTCCTCTCCAAATACCAGCAGAATTTCAATCTCCTACCCGAATTCCGGGCCAAGAATTGCACAGAGCAAGTCCGGGCGTCCGGGATAGAGGTTAGGGCCGCGCACCATGCGCGTGAGTGGCCGCGAAACGCTGAACCCTCGCGCCGCCAATAACTCGGACACAAACCGGCGGTCCTTGAGCGCGTCCACAAAGATTTTTTCGCGACGTGAGCGCCGCAGAAATTCACCCAGAAGTTCGGTGGCATTCTCCTCGTCGCGGGCCATCCAAGGCCCCAGATGATCTGCCAGCGATCCGCGGTGCCCGAATGCGTATCCAGCAATTTCTCCTTTCCGCTGAGTGACCAGGGTGAAGTCCGGATTCTCTGCCGCAAGCGACCGCAGCAGGTGTCCACGATCGGCCCCGAAAATCTCATGGTCGAGTTGCAGCACGGCGTCAGATACAGGATGCGGCGCGGGCGCATCTGCGGCTTGTGGAACAGTCCGCTTCAGCAGCCAGCGTTCGATTTCGTATTCGTCGTGGAATCCAAGCTTCTGATAAATCGGCCTGCCTGCCGGTGTGGCGTCGAGCTTCATGGTTCCGATACCGATGCTGTCAAGGTGTTCAATGGTTTTTTCGAGCAGCCGCGTTCCGATGCCCCGTCCTCTGAATTCAGTATCCACCAGAACCATTCCGATCCACGCAAACCGCTGTTCGTAAACAATGGTAGCCGCCGTTCCTACCACCTTGCCCTCGACTTCCGCGGCAAAGCATCCGCGCGGGCTCGACTCCAGAAAACACCGCCAGTCAGCCGGTGTCTGGTTCCATCCTGCCAGGTCCTTCAGCCTCATCCCGGCGGGAATGTCAGCGCTCGTCATCGTGCGAAGATTCATGACCTGCCTGCTCCCTGACCACCCGTTGTCATCCTGAGGAACTCACTCACTAGGGGGGGGGGCGGCGAACGATATGTTTCGTTTGTATTCCGAAAGACAAAACAGATTCTTAGCTGCGCTCAGAACGACTGGCGGCCTTTCCCGGTATCCCAACCTTCCGGGTGCCTCACGCCGTCTTGCTGCTGAGGTAGTAATACAGGACTGGTGTCACCAGAAGCGACAGCACGATGGCGATCAGGATGCCGCCGATCACGGCGATGGCCAGAGGCTGGAGCATCTGCGATCCCGCTCCGAGCGCCAGCGCCAGCGGCAGGAAACCGAGAGCCGCCGCCAGTGCGGTCATCACGATGGGCCGCAGCCGCCGCCGGCCCGCCTGCACTACAGCCTCCTTCGCACTGAAGCCCGCCGCCCGAAACTTTCCGTCCGCATCTAGAATCAAAATGCCGTTTTTGGCCACGATTCCGATCACCATGATTAGTCCCATGAAAGAGGAGATGTTGAACGTTGTCCCCGTAATGAAGAGGGCGAGCAGCACGCCAGATGTGGACAGAGCGGCGGAAGCCAGTATGGCGATGGGAGCGGAGAAGCTCTTGAACTCAAAAAGCAGGACCAGAAACACAAAAACGACTGCCAGAAATAACACCATCACCAGGTCGCGGAATGATCGCTGCTGGGTTTGATAGAGCCCACCGTATTCCACTCGAATCGACGAAGGGAGGTGCAGCCCGGCTACCCCCTGTTTCACGGCGGCGATGCCATGGCCCATGTCCAGTCCTTCCAGTCGCGCCGTCACCGCGACGTACCGCTGCTGGTTGTCCTGCAAAATCTCTGTCTGGCCGGGCAGTTCCGCCATTGAAGCGATCGTGCCCAAGCTGGCCAGTTGGCCGGTGGGACTGACCAGCAGCGTGTTGTTCATTGCGCTTACTGACGAGCGAGCCGTTTCCGGATAACGAATACGCAGCGTATAGGGGCGGTCATTCACCACCACTGGCTGCGCGGCCGGAACGCCGTCCAGCATGGCCTCGGCTTCCGTCGCAACGTCCTGCGGTGTGAAGCCTGCCTGGGCCGCCTGCGCAATATTCACATGGTAGACGATGGCCGGACCGCTTGTAGTGGAATCAATCCCGTTGTCGATATCCACTACGGGATGCCGGCCGCCAACCTGGATGTTACCGATAGCGTCCGCTACCTTCGGCGCCCAGGAATTCAGTAGTTGGGCGTCCGGAGAAAAGAGTTCGATAAAGATCGGCTGCGGCGCACTGGTCAGGTCGCCGATCATGTCCTGCAACTTCTGGACGAAATCCACGCTTACGGCCGGCTCCTCGCGGTTGATTCTCTTGCGGATCCCGTTCATGATCTGCCACACGTCGCGGCTACGGTTAGTCTTTAGGTTAACGGAAATATCTCCCGTATTCGCTTCCGTCACCGCGGCCAGACCCAACTGGAGCCCAGTACGGCGGGAGGTGCTCGCAACCTCAGGTGCCGAGCGCACGATCTTCAGAATGTGGTCAATCATGCGGTTCGTTTCTTCGAGCGAACTGCCCGGTGGTGTCACGTAATCGATGATGAAGCTTCCTTCATCCATCTTGGGTAGCAGGTCGGAGCCGATGTGACGGTAACAGAAGAGAGAGATTACGGCGAGGACCACGGCCAGACCCGCCAACAGCCATGGGCGCTCAAGCGCCCTCCGGAACCAGCGCTCGTAAAATCGAATGACCCGACTGATGGTAGCACCCATGGAGTGTTCTTCATGCTCCATCATCCGCCGCGCGTCAATCTGTTCAGGCGTAAGCGTACCAGTAACCTCCTGAGGGCTGTTTCCCCCCGTAGTAATCAAGGTGTCTGTACGCCCCGCATCGGATTCAATCCCGCTACCTGTCACAACCTCAGTTTTAGGTTTGTGGCGCAGCAGGTAAAGGCACAGATTGGGAGTCCATGTAAGCGCCAGCGTAAGAGATGCAAACAGAGCTACGCCCACGGTGATGGCGAGGGCGCGGAAGAAAACACCGGTCACGCCGGTGATGGCAATGAGCGGCACGAAGACCACGATCGGCGTCAATGTTGAGCCGATCAGGGGCACAGTAAGTTCTTTCAGCGTGCGCGCCACAGCCTCAAACCGGTCCTCACCCGCCTCGCGCCGCAACACTACATTCTCCACTACCACAATGGCGTCGTCGATGATCAATCCCACGGCGGCTGCCAGCCCCCCCAGCGACATCAGATTGAAGCTTTCACCCAGCACTTTCAGCGCAATGAAGGTCAACAGGATACTGATGGGAATCACCATGCCCGCAATGAAGGATGATCCCCAATCCTGTAGGAAAAGTACCAGAACTCCGGATGCCAAGATGATGCCGATCAGGATCGCGTCGCGCACACTCCTGATTGACTCTCCCACGATCCATGACTGGTCGTAAAACGTGCTCACTTTGATTCCGGGCGGCAATGCCTTCTCGATCTTTGCAAGCTCTGCCTTCACTTCGTTCGCCACCTGCATCGTATTACTTTTTCGTTGCCTGTTGATATTGATAAGCACGGCTGGCTGGCCGTTGCCGGTCACAATAGTGTAGTTTGGTGCGGTTCCAGCGGAAACGTTCGCCACGTCCCGCAAGTAAATCGGGTTGCCGCTCGGATCATTCTTCACATAAATGTTGGCGATTTCCGACGGATTGTGTACCTGGCCGCTGATCAGATCAAGGTACAGCTTGTGATCGTGGGTCAGCAGGCCGGGCGATTGGATCAAGTTCGAACGGTCTAGAGCGTTCAGAATGTCGGGAATAGTCAGGCGTGTTACCAGCATTTTGGCCGGGTCGGGTAAAACGTGGAACTCCGGCACCTGCATCCCCTGGATCAGAATGCTCCCCACGCCCGCCAGGCTGTTCAGCCGCGGCTTAATGTTGTAATTAGCTAGTTCCCACAGTTCAGTTTGGGGGATCGTCTTCGAGGTCAGGCTGTAGCCCATGATGGGAAAGCTGGAAAATTCCAGCCGGTTAGTTTCTATCCTCACGGTCGGCGGCAGGTCCGGCCGCACTCTTGAAATCGCCGCATTCACGCGCGCGAGCGTCTGGAACATGTCCACGTTCCAGCTGAAGAACAGGTCGATTTCCGCCGAGCCCCGGCTGGTAACGGATCGCACATCTTCAATCCCCATCACGCCGCTGACCGCCTCCTCCAGCGGCCGCGTGGTCGTCACCAGCATCTGGTCGATCGGCATCACGCCGTTGTCGGCGGCAATAATAATGCGCGGAAAATCGGTGCTCGGGAAGACGGCAATCGGAATCGTGAAGGCAAGATATCCGCCAATCAACGCTAGCGTGATGATCAGAAAAATAATCGGTTTAGTCCCCCGAGCAAACCAGTAGAAAGACGCTTCCTTGTCGTGGGCGCCCGAGGCACCAGAAAAGCCGGGATTGGAGTGGGTGTGGTTATCCATGAAGAGCCTAAAACTTTACTTTGGTGCCGTCCGGCAGACCGTAGGCACCCTGGCCCACCATCAGGTCTCCTTCTTTCAGTCCCTTGGTGATTTGGATCTTGCCGTCCTGTTCGATGCCCGTTTCGACTTTCGTCTTATGCGCGACACTCGCGGAATCAATAACCATCACGTAAGGGCCGGAGTCGGAGTCTGACTGTAACGCTGATCGCGGAATCACCAGCGCGTCTGGGACCTTCTTCGTCAGGATTGTCACCGTCACCGTGCTGCCGGGTTTCAACTGGTCTCCGGGATTGCGCGCCTGCACCCACACCTGGACCGTCGTGCTGTTTGGGTCTATTGCGGGGCTTACTACCGTTACCTTGCCCGCCACTGGCTTCTCCTGGCCTGGCGTCGAAATCTCCGCTGCGTCGCCGACCTTTACCAGCGCTGCCTCTGATGCCGGAACATGCGCGCGCGCCACCACCTGGGACCGATTCATGATCGTCAATAGCGGCGTGCTGGTTGTGGCCATATCGCCCGGGAAGAGCGGCCGATCGGTCACCACCCCGTCAATGGGGCTGCGGATTTCGGAATACGAAAGCTGTGCCGCGGCACTGTCGTATGCGCCTTTGGCGGCATCCAGTTGTCCCTGAGCGGCTTTCAGTTGGGCTTTCAGTCCGACGGATTGCAGCTTCTCAAGCTGTTGCTCAGCGGCTTGCAACTGCGCCCGCGCCTGCGCGAGGCCAACCCTTGCCTGGTCCAGTTGTTTCCCTGCCAGTGCCCCCTGCTGATAAAGCTTCTTGCTGTTGTCGTACAATTTTTGTGCCGCCGCAAAGGCCGCCGTGGCGCTTTCCACGTTACCCTTTGCCTGAGTGATCTGTTCCGGAAGGTTGGCGGCGGCAATGCTCTCGTAATTCGCCTGGGCCTGTTCGTAGGTCCCCTTGGCGCTGGCGGCTGCCCCGGCCAGGTCGCTGTTTTCCAGCACTGCAAGTAGTTCTCCGGTGCGGACTTGGTCACCACGTTCAACGTAGAATTTCTTTACCGGAGCGCTGATTTTGGGCACGATGGTAGCCTGGTTGAGAGGGTAGAGGACTGCTTCCGAGCTGATCTGTTGCTGGATATCCCCCCGCTCGACGCGCACCGCCTGCACCGTGACCAATGGCTCGCTTTCCTGCGCTTCCTTGCCGCCACAACCTGCCAGTATGAGCGAAACGCCTATAGCCAACAGGGTGAGCAAACAGGAATGAAAGCGAGGTCGTGGTTGGTTGGGCATCGGTTAGAAGCTCCCCGTCAGCGTCTGGAGATTGGCGAGCGCCACGCGATAACGCGCCAGGCCGGCCGCGTAACTGTCGCGCGCCTGCATCAGAGTGTTCTGCGCATTCAGCACATCCAGCACGGTGGCATCGCCTGACTTATAGCGCAGCATGTTCAGTCTCAGGCTTTCTGCTGCAAGGCTTGCCGAATTTTGCAGCGTGGCCAGTTCTGCCTGAGAGGTCCGCGCTTCATTATAGTAGGAATAGAGGTTCTTCAAAACCTGCCGCTGTGCGTAGCTCAATTCCACCTGTGCCTGGTGCCTCTGATATTGGGCCTGGTGCAGCTTGCTGATGTTCGCGCCCCAGTGCCAAACCGGCACATTCAGCGTGGCCGTTACAAAAAAGCCCAGGTTGGGCAGCCGGCCTGCTTCCGGGAAGGCGCTCGTACGGCTGCGCAGCGCAAAGGCATTGGCCTCAATGCCATAATCGACATCGAAGGAAAGCGTCGGGAGAAAAGCCGCCTTTGCCTGCGACACTCCGTAGCGCGACTGGCGTAAGGCCGCCATTGCTGCGTGAATTTCCGGGTTGCCCGCTTCCGCCATTTTCGTTGCTTCCGGCAGTGTGAGCAGCGGTGGTGCATTGTCCAGATCGTCCACCACATTGAAGTTTTGATTGAAGTCGGGGAATAGCATTACTGCCAGCGCCAGGCGCGCATTCGCCATCGCCATGGTAGCTTCCTGGAAGGCCTGCTGAGCCTGATTGTACTGGATTTGGAAACTGATCACGTCGCTGTGAGCAACTTCGCCACCTTGTTCAAGTTCCTGGCTGGTCTTGAGAGATTCCGCGGCCTGGGTCAACGCCTGTTGAGCGGTGGCATAGCCCCGCTCCGCCACTACCAGCGCATAGTAGGCCTGTGTCACAGTTACCTTAAGCCCCCGCTGTGCAATCTCCTGCTGCGCCCGTGCCATATCTTCCGCAGAAGTCGCACTCCGGTAACCTGCCAGCGTAAAGGTATCTGCAGAAAAGTTCTGGTGAAATACGCCCCAGGCGCGGTAAACGTGAACGCCGTCATTTGTAACATAACGCCCGCTGGGCACCACCCCATTGCCCTGCGTCAGCAGTTCCTGGGTGGTGTAGTCCACCGATGGCAAAAGCGTGGAGCGCGCCTGCACCACATTGGCCCGCGCCATCTTCGTGGCCGTTACGGCGGCCTGGAATTGCGGGCTGTATTTTTCCGCCCGATCCAGCGCATCCTGCAGCGTCAGGGTCAGCGGCGCGTTGCTCCCGCTGGCGCCGGTGGCTGCGGGTTCCTGCGGAGGCACGGCCTTCGAGGCCGGGGTGGAGGCAAGCGTGGTGAGAAGCTGCGCGTCGGAGACGCGCTGCCCCCCCGCCGCGCTTTTGCCCTCCGCCGCATAAGCCCTGAAGCCCATCGGCCCGAGCATCAGCGTCAAGCTGAAAGCCACAAGAACCCAGCGGGTCCGGCACGCCTCCAGCCTTCGCCGCGATCCGTTGCCACTGAACTTGAAGACGAATGCCTTGAATGCCCATTTGCACTGCTTGATTTCGTTCCATCTGTTCTGCATGTTTACCTCCTGTTCAGTGGATACTCACCGGGTTTCTTCCCAGCGCATCGGCTCTCCAGCACTGCCGTCGCAGGCCTGTTTGATCACCATTCTCAGTCCATTGAAGAATACCCGCAGTCATAGAGATCGCCCGAAGCATTTACTTCTTTGATCTGCCACCCGGTTTTAATCCTGCCCCTTGATATTTCGTGATTCCAAGGGTAGCTGGTAATGCCACTTTACCCCGAGTCGAGCCTTGCAAATTCTCTCTGCTTCTTCAGGGCCTAAAGGCCTCAAAAACGGAGCGCGCGCAGGACCTCTGTTTGTTCCGTAGAATCCACTTACGACTGCGAATCGGTAGGATAACCTAAGGCCGAATTGCTTTGCAATGCAAAGTAATTTGCATTAAGAAAGTATTCAGGCTGAGCCCAGTTTTCCAGGCCGAGCGTGTTTATCGTAGGACAACCTCTGGACCAATGGGGAATTCTTGAATCGCAGTTGCTGGATTGTCTGTAAACGGGCGGGCTCTTCGATGCTCTGGCGCGGCCGCGCCCGTCAAGAGTGGTCGTCATCTTCCGCGCCTAGCACGGCTGAAGGATTCGCGGCCGACGAAACGCGCTCCCAGGCACTGGTTCGCCAATTGTCAAGGCGGGGCAGGGCCGGTCCCCAGGCGGGAAGCGTCATCAACAAGCGGTCCGAAAAGCCGAACAGGTAGGGTTCATACATTCCTCGCAGCTTCTCCAGCGTTTCCTCAGCGGCGCGTTCCCTGCACATCGGAGTTCCGCAAGCGCCCAGGATGCGGCGCATCTCATCGAGCGTGACAGGCTCGAAGCGGTCATACGAAACAAGCCGCGGCGGAATTGAAAGTGCCTGTGCCAGGTCCACCAGCGCGTGCCGGCAAATAGCAAAAGTCAGTTCGGCCTGCCAGCGTAATGCTCCTTCTGTGTGCGCAATCAGCAGCGCGCAGGCATCCAGAATGGTGGCTAGAGCCGACACCCATGACTGGTTGTTGTGCTGCGAGCGGAAATAGCAGAGCACCGGATAGGAAAGGTGGCTTTCCATCAGCTCAGCAGCCCAGCTTTCCCAGGCGCGCAGATATTGGTCCAGCGCTTCAAGGTTCTGCTGCCGGACGTGACGGCGCAGCAGTTCCGCGGCGGTTGGTGGCGACCCGGCGCGCGCATCGAGCAGGGATATATTGGCCTCGCGGCGAGAAAACGCTCCATACAGCACCGGCAGATAGGAGATAACGACCGCCAGGAAGGCGAATCCCATACCGGCCTCCGTCACGGTCACAAACCGCGCAAAAGGCGTGTGCGGGGTCACGTCGCCCAGCCCCAGTGTAAAAAAGCTGGTGCCGCTCATGTAAAGTTGCGTGTCGAATGACTGCACCGTCCACGGTTCGCCCATCATGTGGCCGGCCGCCCATTGCACCATGGCGAAACTCAGGATCAGACCGCCAGCCCATACTCCGAAAAGCATCAGCACGGAAAGAGGACCGAAAACACTCAAGAAGCCTTCGCGTCGTTTGGCAGACTTGATGCGACGTGCGATGGCAAGCCACGGAGTTCCGGTGTAGCGGTAAAACGCGCCGGTCAGCCGAAAGCGCCGCGTAACGCGCCGCGGTAGAATGATGGTCTCAAACGCATCCCACAGGATGGCACCCAGGAGGCCGACTCCGAGCAAACCGATGAATGCCGCCATGGATAATTCCTTTCCCCAAAGCGTCTGGGAAGCAGTTCCCCTCACTCTAGCAGGTTGCTGGAGCCCCGTTCTAGTAGATACAAGCGCAGGCTTTTATGGCCTGCGGTTCCTGGTCTTCTTGTCTGCTGGCGGCTACCTCTTGAACTCCTGGTCCACTTCAACTTGGGAGGCGCTGGCCAGGCTGTTGGTTTCATTCGCCATGCCGACCACTGCAATCAGTTCCGCCAGCATGGCATCCGTCATGCCGGCCTTGCGCGCGCCTGCGGTGTGCGAAGCGATGCAGTAGTTGCATTGGTTGGTGACACTCACGGCCACGTAGATCAGCTCTTTGGTAAGGCGATCCAACGCTCCCTCCGCCATGACCTCCTTGATGCTCTGCCATGTCCGCCTCAAGGTCACGGGATCGTGCGCCAGCGCCTTCCAGAAATTGTTGATCCAGTCCGTCTTGCGCGTCGCCATGATGTCGTCATACACCGCCCGAACTTCCGGGGTTGCGTCCTTGTATTCAACCAGGCCCAACGTTGCCATCCTATCCTCCATTGCAGAGAAGTGGATAATGAGCCTCTCAATTGTAACTCACGCACCCAGGCGGCGGACGATTCAGGGTCGCCGACCTTTCACCCAGTGTATGTGCCCAGCCGCAACGGCGCGGACGACGTCTTCGGATTTCATTTTCGCGCAGGGGCACAGTCCATGGATGTTCGTGAACACCAGTGCTTGGCTGCTGCTGAAAGCATGGAGTACAGCTTCATGCGCATCAAGGGTGCCCGCGGCATACAGTGTGCTCCCTGTCACAGTAATCATCGGGGTCTATGTTAAAATGAACAGTTTTGATATTCAGTAAAGGAGAAACTTGAGTGGCTGAAATAGACCTTATTGTAGGACGCGAGATTCTTGATTCCCGTGGGAACCCGACCGTCGAGGCGGAAGTCCGTCTTCGCGATGGGGCTACGGCGCGGGCTGCGGTTCCTTCCGGCGCATCTACCGGGGAACATGAAGCGATTGAATTGCGGGATGGCGACAAGCGGCGATTCCAGGGCAAGGGCGTGCTGCAGGCCGTGGAAAACATTAACACCACGATTGCACGCGAACTGGGCGGCCATGAAGCCAGCCGACAGTCTGAGATTGACGAGCGGCTGATTGAACTGGACGGCACGCCCAACAAGAGCAACCTGGGCGCGAACGCTATTCTTGCCGTTTCCATGGCGGTCTGCCGTGCAGGAGCACGCTCGGCCAGCTTGCCCCTCTATCGTTATCTGGGCGGGATTTCCGCGCGCCTGCTGCCGGTTCCCATGATGAATGTGCTGAACGGCGGTGTCCATGCGGACAACACGGTGGACTTTCAGGAGTTTATGATTATGCCGGTGGGCGCAGAGACTTTTTCCAGCGCTCTGCGGATGGGGGTGGAGACTTTCCACACGCTGAAGAAAATTCTGAAAGAGCATGGTTATTCGACCTCCGTGGGCGACGAGGGCGGATTTGCTCCCAGCCTGAAGTCCAACGTCGAGGCGGTAGAACTGATCCTTGAGGCCATTGCGGCAGCGGGCTATTCTGCGGGTTCGGACATAGCACTTGCGCTCGATCCGGCGGCCAGTGAGATGTTCCAGGACGGCAAGTACGTCTTCTACAAGTCGGACAAGTCGAAGAAGTCCGCCGAAGAAATGGTGGAGCTCTACTCCGAATGGGTACAAAAGTACCCCATCATCTCCATTGAAGATGGTCTTGCCCAAGACGACTGGGAAGGCTGGAAAAAGTTGACGAAAGAGCTGGATGACAAGATACAGCTCGTGGGCGACGACATTTTTGTTACCAGCACCGAGCGGTTAAAGCAGGGGATAGACGAGGGAGTCGCCAATTCCATTCTGATCAAGCTGAACCAGATCGGGACCGTCACTGAAACGATGGCCGCTATCGACCTGGCCAGGCGAAACGGATATACCTCGGTGGTTTCGCATCGTTCCGGTGAAACTGAAGATTCCTTTATCGCCGACTTCGTGGTTGGTCTCCAGACCGGGCAGATCAAGACTGGCTCGGCCAGCCGCACGGACCGGATTGCCAAATACAATCAATTGTTGCGCATTGAAGAGGAACTTGGCGAATCCGCAGAATTCCTGGGCAAAGCCGCCGTTGCCTGCGCGTAGCATTGATGCAGCGGACGGTGATAAGTGACCAGGGATTAGTGTAAGAACGCTGAATTAAAGGCACGAAGCGAAAGTTCTGCAGCCTTCGCTAACTTCTGGTCCGCAATCCCAATCTTAAAAAGAGAGTCATGAAAATACCAAAACCAGTTGTACTTATCATCCTTGATGGTTGGGGGTATCGTGCCGAGCGCGAGAATAATGCCATCGCGCTGGCGCATACGCCCAACTATGATGCAATCCTGAAAGAATATCCC
>JAJYJL010001001.1 GCA_021789565.1 Acidobacteriota bacterium | reverse complement strand
CAAGCTGCGGTAGTAGGCATTCGCGCGCTTAGCTTCTTTTCTTCCCTCTTCAGCCTCTGCGGCACGTCGCTTCGACCTTGCCGAGAGTTGCCCGACCATTAAGGCTGTTGCCAGAAAAGTCGTGAGCGCAATAAAGCTTTCAGTATCCTCAACAGTTGAAAAGCCGGAGGGAACCAGAAAGAAGAAATTGAGGCAGAACAGACCGAATAGCGAAGCAACCAGTGCCGGCTTGCTTCCCCAGAGGACGGCCACCAGCAGAACCATCAGCAACATCCCAAGTGCAACCGTAGTGTCATTCACGTGCTGGCGAAAGACCACGCAGACAGTCGTCACTATCGCTATGCCCAGCAGGGCAAAGAGGTAGCTGACACCTTTGCTTTCCGTGACGTGCTTCGGCATATTTTCCTGGTGCTTCAAACTGAATACGATTCATTCGTATGGATGACGACACAGCCCTGGATTCCGCCGTTGGAGGGCGGGACCTGTACCCGTCGTTCTTTCAACCTCTATGCAACTCTTCGGACCGGCTCCGCTCCTGCCTTGGACTGGCGGGTCTGTGTGCCCGAACATAACCACCCTCAAGAATAGTCTAGCTACAGCGAAAGCCGTCTTCAAGACTTCTAATCCGGTACGGAACTATGTAACTATGTAGCCAACTGCCCAGCATAGCTTCAATTCGGCACCGAACCACACCGCCTGTAAGCACTTAGAGGAATGCCTTCTCAAGTTGCAGGTCGGATCCGGAAAAAGCTTTTGCCAGCTTGAATTTGTATTGGAGGGCCCCGATGACGCCCGAGGCCTGACCAGATCAAAACCTTCCACTAGAGGAAGCTGACGATGGGACCAACACGCGGAGTGGGCGGGAATCGCACCTAAGGGTCCCTATGCCCTTACCTGCGCTCCCAACAGCCAACGGTGCTGGCTATGTTTATTGATCTAGCTCAAAAAGATGTTCGACCTGACATACACAGAGGGTACCGAATATCAAAAGTCATGCCCGCAAAGAAAAAGGACCTCCAGCACGCAGCCGGAGGTCCCGGAAAGTTACGATTCAACAATCTGCAGTTCAGGGTACTGCAAAACGAATAAAATCGGGCTCTATGCTTTTGATTTCTTTGCCCGGCGGACTGCAGCTCTGATGGTGGCAATCGTAATGCCTTTCCCATCCGCAGTTCTGGTACCCATGATCCTAACGTGCTCACCGGCAAACTTTTCCAGCTCCGGCAGTTTTTGGTTTTCGATCATGAACACTTTCCCACTTGTGACAAACACATACTTTGCCCCATGCTTGATACACCCCAGGGTGCAATCATGTTCCTTACCTGCCATCTTATGGTGGGCACCGCAATTGGAATCGCTGACGTCACCATAATAGGCTCGTTCTTTATAACTGTGAGCCCGCTTTCCCGAAGCTCGCGCAATAGCGGGCACAGACAAAGATAGCGCCAGCGGAAGAGCAAACAACATAGCAACCAGTTTCTTCATATCAACACGCTCCTGATTCTGATAGGAATTACCTGCCCCACAGTTTGAATTAAGGTACAAACGAAAAAATCATAACCTATTTTTGAAATGATAGCCAGCGACCTCGCCGCTTTGGCGTGCCCCAGCAAGGCGATAAATCACCCCCAATCATCAGCCCTGCCGTGGTAAACTCCCCAGCAACAAAGCAGTCAGGAGAAGCTGCGATGTCCGACTCGAAGCACGATGAGCAGCATGATAAATCGTTAGGCATGGATCGCCGGATTTGCCGCCGCGACTTTCTCAATTCTACTTTACTGGCTTCCGGAGGCCTGCTCTTAAGCCCGCTCGCACCCCAGGACCTGCTGGCCCAGGGAAACGAATGGACTGGCTACGGCGGAGTTGGGGATTACCAGAATTCCAACGGCAATACGGCCGAAGTAATGGGGGCGGGGCACCAGATTCGCGATCATGTCTTTGATAACCCTCCAGCAAACTCCACCGACACGAAGGAAATTTTCGATTGTGTTGTTGTAAGCGGTGGGATCAGTGGGCTGGCGGGCGCACTCATTTTCAAGAACCAGACCGGCGGTAAGCTGTCGTGCCTGGTTCTGGATAATCATTCTATGTTTGGCGGCGAAGCAAAGCGAAATGAGTTCATCGTGGACGGCCAGCACCTGATGGCGCCGCAAGGCTCAGACCATTTTCAGGTTCCTTATCCCTACAGCTTTATCGCGCGCTTCTACGATCTGATTGGAATCGACTGGCACAAGTTCAAGTACCAGGCGTGGGGGAGCCCTTCGCCAGAGATCCCGCTCGGACGGACGTTCGAGGCCATGCCGTCTCCCGTCGGTTATTACTTCGGTCCGAAGTTTGGCCAGCAGCCCGGAAAGTGGCTGATAGATCCCTGGAAAAACAAGCTTAATGGCGTGCCTATTCCAGCCGTAATGCGAGACGAGATGCTCGCCTGGCAGGCTAAGAGTGCTAGCACCGAAAATAAGCGTCCATTCGAGTATCCCGGCGACCCGGCATCAAGGCGTCTTGACAGCATGACACTGGAGGAACACTTGATGGAACAAGGCCTGAGCCGGGAAACGATTCGTACGATGTTCGTGCCCGGCGAAGGCGGAGGGTTCGGTCTTGGTCCCGACGTTCTCTCAGCCTATACGACCTATGCGTTTGATGAGTTGCATTCCGTGGATGACACTCCGGAAACTGGCTGGCACGCCTTTCCCGGCGGCAATACCGGAATCGCCCGCCAGGTCGTAAAGACCCTGATTCCGGACTCGATTGCCGGGCCGCGAACGCTCAGTGCCGTGTGTGGCGGCAAAGTGAATTTTGCAGCGCTCGACCGCCTTGGACAACCGACGCGCCTACGCCTCGGGGCAACCGCTGTCCGAGTCGAGCACGAAAAGGGGCCGCAGGATTCGCAGTTTGTTTGGATCACATACACACAGCGTGGAGAGGTTTATCGTCTGAAGGCGCGCTCAGTCGTGATGGCCGGCGGCTGCTGGACCACCAAGTTTGTGGTGCGCGATCTCCCCGAAAGCCACCGCGAGGCCTACGCGCAGTTTTATCGCTCGCCTTGCCTGGTCGTCAATGTCGCCGTGCGTAACTGGCGTTTCCTCTATAAATTAGGGATTTCCAGCGCTCAGTGGTTTGAGGGGCTGGGTTCATTCACTTCCGTACACAAGGTCCCCCTTCTCGGTGGAGCTCCGCCAACCATCGGACCAGATTCTCCAACGGTTATTACGTTGAAGATCCTATTCTGCCAGCCGGGCCTCTCCATCGAAGAACAGGGCAACCGCGG
>JAJYJL010001000.1 GCA_021789565.1 Acidobacteriota bacterium | reverse complement strand
GACGAGCACTTTTACCACTTTCAGTTTGGCTACCACTGGTATTTGAACGGCTTCGGCCTGCCCGACGCTTTGCTCAAGAAAATCTACCGGGACAATGCTATGGCCGCATTCGCACGGGCACGGCAGAACATGGCGTGAGCGGGACAAGTGCAGGCTCAACGCGCGGGAGGTGCATGCAGGCTGTAGCGTTCCATGGGTGCGGATGTCTGGATTCGTAGCTCATTACGCGAACACCGCGAAAGATGCGCCACCAGCAATTCCATCACTTGCTGATGTCCAGGAAGTGCGCCCGCCAGATAATGGACCTGCTTAATATGCTGTTACCGATCATTCATCTGGTTTCTTTCCGCTCAATTCCCGGTAGAGCCACGCCCGGGCCAGTTGCCAATCGCGTTTCACCGTCCTGGGAGAAGTTTTGAGCGCTTCGGCGGTCTCCTCCAGGCTCAATCCCCCAAAGAACCTGAGTTCAACCACCTGGCTCTTTCTCGGGTCGAGCACGGCCAGCCGGTTAAGTGCGTCGTCAAGCTCCAGGAGGTAGGAATGCGGAGATTCCGGAACGCCCAGAGATTCATCGAACTGCACTGTCACCTGGTTTCCACCGTGCTTTTGGCTGGCCCGGGAGCGGGCGTGGTCCACAAGGATCTGCCGCATGGCGCGCGCGCAGATGCCCAGAAAGTGCGCACGGTCCTGCCATCTGACCCCTTGGACATCGATCAGACGCAGATAGGCCTCGTTGACCAGAGCGGTTGCCTGCAGGGTGTGGCCGGGCCGCTCGTGCGCCATGTAGCCGCGCGCAATGCGACGCAGCTCCTGGTAGACAAGTGGTGCCAGGCGATCCAGCGCCTGCGTATCGCCATCACCCCAGGCCCGGAGCAATACCGTAAATTCGTGGGTTGGGGACCCATGACACATGATTTGCACCTAAGTCAATCTGGATGATCAACCACAGGATACCATCCTGCCCACAGTCGTCCAAGAACCCGGTATACAAAAAATATTTTCAGAGCCGTGACCTCTTTTGGCTCCATTTTTCGCCTTATCAAGTGAAGGGCGGGCAATCAATCAGACAGAGCCGCTGGGGCCAGTTGAAGATAACGGGTGCGTAGGCGTCCGTACCGCCCGCAGCAGAATAAACGAAGGAGGCGCGTGATGAAAACCATCCGAAACCTGACGACGGTGGCAGGGCTTTCCGCCCTGTTTCTTGCCCTGGGTGCCGCAGGGGCGCGGGCCCAGAGCATCCCGAATCCCAACTTGGCCGGCAGATTTAATCTTCCGTTCGAAGCTCAGTGGGGAGCTACGACTCTGCCGGTTGGGGAGTACAGCTTGTACTATGGGCGCTTGCTCAACGGAGGGATCCCGATGGTGGAGATTGTGGGGAAAGATAAGGGGAGTCCGCACGTGTTTATTTTCCCGATGGGAACCGATACACCTTCGACAACTGAGAATGCGCTGGTTCTGGTTCGCCAGGGTAGCGCAGGAATCGTACGCTCGCTGGAGTTGCCTGCTATCGGCACGTCGGTTGATTTTGCGCTGCCGCCCAACACGAACTTCATGGCGCGCAACGGACAGCACAACAACTACGCGCAGCTTGCCAAAGGGCAGATGCTCGTTCAACGCATTCCGATTACCCTCAGCAAGAAGTAACATCCGAAACAGGTTGTATCACTTGGGGGACGGGCCGCTGGCTTGTCCCCCTTTTTTTTGGCCGCGCGGGACTGCATTTCCTTTTTCGATTCCGACTCCGCGGTTGAGGGAAGATGCCCATTGCGCGAGAAGTCTGGAGGCTTGGGGACTTTAAGATTTTGCCTTTGGTTCGCCACGCCGAATCTGGTGAAGCTTTTCCAGGAATTCCTCGCGCTCTCTACGGGACTTGCCGGTCCGGCGGACTTTTTCGTTTAGGTAACGCTGGCCAGTAATGTTGGAATTTTGCAACGCATCAGCCCAGCCGCGCAATTGTCTCGAGACCCCTTCCGCAATGTTGTTGGAAACGGAAACGGCAGCCCGCTCGATCTGGTCACGCAAGCTCCAGTGGCCCCGAAATCCTGTCTGCCCGTCAGAGCGTAAAGTCGCCTGGCCAGATCTATGGCTGCCTTCCAGACCGGCAATTGCTCGAACCTCTCGTACTTCATGTTTTGCTCTCTCCCTTTGTTTTGAGGAGTGACTTGCGGACTCTGGAAATCTCCACCCTTACTTCGGCAGCAACTGAGGCTCAGTTGACGGGTTCGATGGCGGGAGGTGGCGGGTTGACAGGCGGGCGGTGGTCGTCGAGCCAGTAGGCCCAGGCAACGAAGAACCAGCTGAAGACTCCGGCCCATTCAACAGCATTCACGCTGGGCGGAGGCGGACCCATCAGGGAAACGAGGTAGATCAAAACAAGAACTGCGATAAACGTCTTATAGCTGTACTCGCCGATCTTGTCCTTGGGGCGGGTGCTTCTGCTATACATCGTGGCGCAGGCGATGAACAGGCCTCCCTCAACCAGCAGTGTTGCCGACACCGAGTGCCACAATCCCAGACCCACTACGTCGCTGCCGGGATAAATGGGAAGGTCCGGCCGGTGGCTGATAAAGTCCAGCAGCCAATGGCTTATGACGCACGCGCCGATGACCAAAGCGCCCCGCTTGTTCTTTTTGATAATCAGATAGATCCCTGCGAGAAGCAGTCCCCAGCCGAAGTCGGCCAGAAGGCTGTGGGAGAGCGGATAGCTGGTGAAATCCAGAGGACTGACGGCCGTGATGTCGGGAACGATCCGAACCCGCTCCCATCCGAGCATCAGAAACAGGGGCCAGATAAGGTCCGGCCACTGCGCTGCAAGCAACAGCGTCCCGAACGAGGTTTTGGGTGATGCCTTCTTTGCACCCAGCGCAACTGCAACGTGACCAATCAGCATGAGCGATACTCAGCGGCTTGAAGGGAAAAGCTTAAGATACCATACTGTGAGGATTCCCACATAGGCCACTGAGATAATGAGGCACGTCCAGAAGGTCTTGCCCCAGAAACGCTCATTGACCTCGCGTCGCCAGGCGGCGAGACTGACAGCAAACAGGAAAACAGCCGTCAGCCGTGCAAAGGCATTGAGAGGCGTGCTCATGGAACCGAGGTCTTGCCCTCCGAGGTACCGGAAGAGTGAACGGAAATCCGGGTAAAGTCCGCCTACCAGGACATCCACGATGAACCATACTGGGGGAAAGACGGTTCCCAGCATGTAGGAATAACGGTCTTCTCCAAAGAACACCATGAGGCTGATCGCGACAAAGATCGACGATGCAGC
>JAJYJL010000044.1 GCA_021789565.1 Acidobacteriota bacterium | reverse complement strand
TCAGAACGTCGCGAGACAGTTCGGTCCCTATCTGGTGTGGGCGTAGGAAATTTGAGGGGGGCTGTCCCTAGTACGAGAGGACCGGGATGGACAAACCTCTTGTGTCCCAGTTGTCGCGCCAGCGGCACGGCTGGGTAGCGAAGTTTGGAAGCGATAACCGCTGAAAGCATCTAAGCGGGAAGCGCGCCCCAAGATAAGATTTCCCAAGGATGAAACGTGAGACAGCTACTCACGGTGAGTCCTATGAAGGGCCGCGGAAGACTACCGCGTTGATAGGTCGGAGGTGTACGCACAGCAATGTGTTGAGCTTACCGATACTAATCGCCCGTTCGGCTTGACCATAATTTCTGCTCAGCATACAGAAATTGAATGATTGAGCCATTGTTGATTGACTGATTGAAATGCTTCAATCAGAAAATCAGCCAATGAGCAAATCAATCAATGGTTCGCCTTCGTGAGCATTTGACGTCGCACTATTCAGAAAAGCAGTGGCGGGTGATCAGTGACGAGCGACAAGGGATAAGTTCTCATCACTGGTCACTCATCACTCGCCACCGCTTTTAACGCTTTTCCGGCGATTTTACCGGAGGGGTCACACCCGTTCCCATCCCGAACACGGTAGTTAAGCCCTCCAGGGCCCATGGTACTGCGCGGGTGACTGCGTGGGAGAGTAGGTCGTCGCCGGGATTAATTCACGAACGGCCCAGCGTTTTGCTGGGCCGTTTGCTTTTTGGCGGGTGCCGGCGGCAAGCACTGCTTGCCTGACCGTCGGCTGAGCACAGGAGCTAAGGGCCGCCCGCCCTTTTGCTTTTAGCTTTGCGCATTGCTAGAATTGTCGCAAGGGAGTTGCCATGAATGGAACCGAGATCATTTTCGAGGTGGAAGAGTCGCCCGAGGGCGGTTTTGAGGCGCGCGCTTTAGGCCACGCGATTTTCACCGAAGCCGATACCCTGGATGAACTCCGGGAGATGGTGCGCGACGCCGTGCGCTGCCACTTCGACCCTGCGGCAGCTCCGCGCCTCATCCGCCTACACCTCGTGAAGGACGAGGTCATCCCCGCTTGAAACTCCCTCGCGACCTGGCCGGGAAGAAACTTGCTTCACTGCTTCGCCCGTACGGTTACGAAGTCACCCGGCAAACGGGGAGCCATCTCCGTCTAACCGCCGTCCACAAAGGCAAAGAGCACCATATCACCATCCCCGCGCACAAAGAACTTAGGGTGGGAACGCTGCATGGCATTCTCCGGGAAATTGCCGCAAATCTCGAAATCGAACTCTCCGATTTGTCGCAAGAGCTTTTCGGGGCTTAGTTCCCCGCCCCCCCTGGCCTTTCATTCATAACTCGTAATTGGCTGCTCCCTTCCCTGCCTGCCTTCGGCCGTTCAGCACCTATAACCCAGAACTCAGAACTCGTAATTAGTAATTCGTAATTGCAGTGTTGCATTCCCCCCCGCCCGCGGTATATACCGTTAGCTTAGTTTCGCGGTGAGCGGTGACCGCACAGATCGCAAAAGGCGCGCCGGCAGCGATAGGCGCGAAGTTATCAAAAGGAGCGTTCATTATGGCGAGCGGAATCACGTTAAAGGGCAAAAAGGTCAAGAAGGGGACGAGAATGATCAAGGGACGTGGCTGGAGACTGGTGAAGGGCAAGGGTCAAAAGACCGTCTTCCCCGGCACGCTGCTTAGCAGCTTTAATTATGGGAACATCCGGATTGCCATCTTCAGTGTACCTAAGTGATCAAAGCGGCTAGCGCAGAGTAATGCGCCGAACGCGCACAAGTCTGCGCTACCCGCTTGCAACGCGATTACAGGAATGATGAGGAACGGGGCGGGTTGACGGGTGATCGGAGGGTGCATGAGTTCTGACAAATCGACGAATGTCACGGTCGGCAAGAAGATGGCGCTTGGAGGGTTAAGTCTGTTCGCATTAGGTATTCTCGGTGTTCTATGGGCTGTGTTTGGGGTGGACCTTGGTCTGCTGCCCCCCATGCAACCGAGTTTGTTTATAACCCTTTCCGGGGCTTTAGTTGCCGTCGGCCTCGTTATGTATGTCGTCGGTCGTTTTGCGCATTGGTATAGCGCCGGCTGATGAATCCTTCGGGGCGGGTAGCCTGCGGCACCGGGTTTGCGCGGTGTTTTTTTGCAGGTCACAACCGGCGGACCCACGGCACTTAAGACGATGCCGTGGCTACCAGCTTATGAGGGTGGAATTCGATGATACAGACAAAAGCGGAGTTTAGAGGGTATAACCACGCTATACACATTACGGCTGTCGCTCTTAACCAGTACCCCGGTCGTTGTCCGGTATGCCTTCACGAAATTGGCCCGATAGACACGGACCAGCACTGGTTATTTGCGGAACGCAGACTAGAAATCGTCTTCAGGTGTCCCAGGCCCGAGTGTGAACACTACTTCGTCGCTCGCTACAGCATCGCACCACCTCACCAAGGTCGGTATTCATTTTCTGAAGCTGTTCCATTGACCGTGGAACCGACCGACCGCACCGACCTCATAAGAAAGATTTCGCCCGATTTTGCAGCTGTGTGTCGACAAGCAGAAGAATCTGAACTTAGAAATCTGAAATTGATATGCGGCCCTGGATATAGAAAGGCTCTGGAGTTCTTAATCAAGGACTACGTTATCAGCCTGAATCCTGACAAGACTGACGAGATCAAGAAAATGAATCTCGCCAAATGCATTGCGGACTTTGTAGAGAATGACAAAGTGAGAGATGTTGCACAGCGGGCAATTTGGCTCGGCAACGATGAAACACATTATCTACGCAAGTGGGATGAAAAGGATATGAAAGATCTGAAGACCCTAATTGAGCTAACAGTCCATTGGATCGAAATGGAAACGCTGACAGAGGAAGCGATTAAGGATATGCCTGAAGGAAGATGAATTTATCACCCTTGGCGGGTGGCGCAGATATTGATTTTTAATGTCTGATGTTATAGGCGGGTAGCGCAGAGCGAGTAGCCACAGTCAGTGCTGTCCTGACTGTGGGCGGGTGGCGCAGACATTGGCATTTTAATGTCTGCGATCAGCGAAGCTGAGAGGGGTTAGAATGGCGTGATGCTGCAACCGCCCTACGGCTTCGGCGAAGATCATTTTACCTTTGCAGTGGCGGGCACCGACGACGACCGGCGACCTGGCCGGCACTCAGTGGCGATGCCTGCGCGCCCCGCCCCCAAACAGGGTTCTGGCGAGGATGATTCCCAGGGAGCGTACCTTCGTGGATGAATCCATCAACATGCGCTATGTGGTTTTCCTGGCCGCTACGGCGGCGATGGGAGGCCTGCTTTTTGGATTCGACATCGCCATCATTACGGGCGCCGGCCCCTTCATCACCCAGGCATTTCATTTAGGGGACCTCGGACTCGGCTGGGCATTCAGTTCGCTGTTGTTCGGATGTGTCCTCGGGTCCGCATTCGCCGGCAAGCTGGCGGACCGCTACGGGCGCAGGCGGCTGCTGATTTTTGTCGCCCTGCTGTTTGCTTCCACATCGGTGGCGGCGGGGCTGGCGGGCAGCTTTAACGGTTTTGTCGCGGCCCGATTTATCGGCGGCCTGGCGGTGGGCGGGGTTTCCCTCATCTCCCCCATGTACGTGGCGGAAGTCGCTCCGCCTTCCATCCGCGGGCGGCTGGGAACCTTGTACCAGATGTCCATCGTCACGGGCATCATCGTATCCTACGGCATCAATTATCTTCTGCGGGATGCCGGCGCCAACAACTGGCGGTGGATGTTCCTCACCGGAGTCGTGCCCTCCGCGGTGTTTCTGCTGTTCGTCGCCCTGGCCCCGGAAACCCCCCGCTACCTGGCCATGGCGGGCAAACCGCAGCAAGCCCTTCGCGTACTGCAGCGGATCAGCGACCGGGAAACCGCCGAGCGGGAGCTCAGCGAGATTACGGCCAGCCTGCGCAAGGGGCCGCAATCCTGGCGGGGGCTCCTCAGGCCTGGAGTCCGCCGCGCGCTTCTGGCTGGCGCCGGCCTGGCGATTCTCGTCCAGGTCTCAGGCATCAATACCATCATCGACTACGCGCCCGCCATCTTTCAGTCCGCCGGCTGGAAAATCAATGCGGCCTTAGCCTCCACACTTGTGGTGGGGGTAACGGAGTTCCTGTTCACCCTGGTCTCGCTCTGGGCCATTGACCGCTACGGCCGCAAGCCGCTCTACATCACCGGGTCAGCGGGGATGGCACTCTGCCTTCTGGGTTTGTTGGTAACCGTGCTGGAGGGCCGCTTCCAGGGGCCCGTTGTTCTGGCTCTCATCCTGGCGTACCTGGCTTTCTTTTCTGCCTGCATCGGTCCGGTGTTCTGGACGCTGGTGCCGGAGATTTTTCCGAACGACGTCCGCGGAATCGCCATGACCGTCCCGGTGCTGATTCAATGGGTGGCCAACGCCATCGTGGTGCTCCTTTTTCCTTATGCCTTCCACGTGCTGGGCAAAGGCTTCACCTTCACTTTTCTGATGCTCATGTCGCTGGCGCAAGCGGCCTTCACCTGGCGTTTCGTGCCGGAAACCAGGAAGAAGCGGCTGGAGGAAATCGAAGCCTACTGGACCGCTTTCAAACAGCCTCTCTGAGCCCGTGGCAGGCAGGCACGGGACCGCTCGTGTGCCGTGGGCTTTTAGCGATAACCTATCAGTCATGATCCAGAACTGCCATCGTTGCGTTTTTCATAATGAATACTTTGCAATTCAGCGCGCTTCCTGCCGATTGCCATCCACAAATAGCCAATAACGAGATTGCAATTTTCAATTCGGGTTTTTTGAACTATACCAGTTGAGACCTCTTTCGGGGCCTACCAGTGCCCGGACGTTCAGCACAGGACGCGCCCGATGGTTAACAAGGAGAAGCGCCTGATGGCAACCAAAGTAACGATTATTGCAGGCATTGAATTCCGGGTGGGCCGTTCCGGCATGTACACAGGCTGGAAAATCGGCCTGACGCACGAACCCGAAAAGAGCAAGCGTGACTGGGAACTCAGGCAGGGCGGGGACATTGACCGATGGTCCGAATGGCAGGCCAACTCCCTGGGTGAAGCGGAAGATATTCAAGGCCACTTCACGGAAAAAGGCATGAGCAACGCCGGCGGCGAAAGCCTTTCCCGCTACAAGCCCATCTATGTCTTCGTCTTCTGACATATGGTGAACACGCCGGCACACCGACAAGCGCCACCCATCATTCACGGGTGGCGTGTCGCTACACCCCGGGCGTAGTGATGCGCCGGGGGCGCGACATGACAAATTCTGCAGAAGGCGGACCCACCCTGCCGAAAGTAAACCGGCGCACCGTGGACCTGAGCGGCTATCCCGACCTGGTGGTCATCTATCTGGGGGATGCGAGTCAGGACCCTCACGGGCATCGAAACCCTGCTGGGTTCGGGCGCGCGGTTCAAAATTTTTTTCGACGCCATCCGCGAACTGATGAAGCCGCCCGCCAAGCCCTGGCTTGCCACCGGTTTTGGATCTGCCGCGCAGCCGGCCTCCAAAACTCATCACCCATAGTCCAGTGCCCTTTCCGTTTCATCCTTCATCCTTCACACTTCATACTTTCTGTTGTATGTTGTGGCCTGGATTTTGGTGACCGCACACCCCGATAAATCGGGGGTATCCGCCGCCCGGGAGCCGGAGGCATAGCAGCAGGCATAGGCCCGGTCAACATCTTGCGGAAGGCCGGGAAAGAGATATAATCGCTTCCATCCCCGAAATCTAAAGGGGGGACGGATTACAGGGATTGGGGGAACGAGTCTCCGATCCCTTGCACGTTTATTCCAAGGAGAAAACCATGACAAGGAAATTGTTAGGGGGCGCCCTGATGGCGGCGCTGGGGGCCACGATGTTGTTCGCTCAGTCCGGGATGAAAGGCGGCAAGAACGCCGCGACGGAACGAAACATCCAAAAGTTGGAAACGATCCTGTGGCACGCCTGGAAGGACCATAACGCCAAACCATTTGAAGAACACCTCACCGCCGATTCCATCAACATGCTGAACCCCGTTTTGCGCGGCAAAGCAAACATCGTGAAAGACATCACTTCTGACAACTGCAAGGTGAGCAGCTTTTCACTGTCCGGCTTTGCTTATCAATGGCTGGACGCCAATTCGGTGATTGTGACCTATGTGGCAACACAGGACGGCACTTGCGGCGGCGAAAAACTTTCTGCAAAAGTGAACGCCAGCTCCGTGTGGGTGAAGCGCGGCAACAGGTGGCTGACGGCGTTCCACCAGGAATCGCCGGCCATGTAATCGCACAATCGGTGCAAACGGGAACCGGCCGCAGGCTCTTCCGCCGCGGAAGCCGCAAAGCCTTCCCTGATCATCCGGATTTCAATGGCGGCCGGACCCATGGATTCGCTTCGAAACGATCACGAAACAGCTTCAGCGCCGCCTGTCCTGGCGGTGAAGGAACTGGGCAAGCGGTACGGATTGACGACCGCCCTGGAGGGAATTTCCTTCCAGGTTGGCTGCCACGAAATTCTGGGACTGCTGGGCCCCAACGGCGCCGGGAAGACCACCACCATCAACATCATCCTCGGTGTGCTGGAGCCGAGTTTCGGAAGCGTGATGATCGATGGCATGAACATCTCCACGCACCGGCGGCCGGCGCTGGAGCGCACCAACTTTACCGCCGTCTATGCGCCGCTTCCCGGCAATCTGACGGTGTGGCAGAACCTTCGGGTTTTTGCCATGCTCTACGGCGTGCCTTCGGCGACGGCGCGCATTGAAGCCCTGCTCGGCGAGTATGACCTGCTGCCGTTTCGCAACACCAAGTGCGGCGTGCTCTCGTCGGGTGAGCAGACCCGCGTCTCGCTGGCCAAGGCCATGCTCAACCAGCCGCGCCTGCTGCTGCTGGACGAGCCGACGGCATCGCTCGACCCGGCAAGCGCCCGCGAAATCCGCTCGCGCATTCGCGAGTTCGCCGCACAGAACGACGCGGGGGTGCTGTGGACTTCGCACAACATGTACGAGGTTGCCGAAGTCTGCAGCCGCGTCCTGTTTCTCTCGCACGGGAAGATCCTGCTGGAAGGTGATCCGAAAACACTGCCCGCCGAGTACGGGAAAGAATCGCTGGAAGACCTGTTTGTGACCGTCGCCCGCGAACCGCTGAGTCTGGAGGATTGACAACGATGGCCGCTCGCCTGCGCCGGGTTGCCGCCATTCTGCTTCGCTTGTTCTATCTGCTGCGGGGCAGCTCTGCGCGGGTGGTGCCGTTGTTCGCCTGGCAGGCCGTGGACATCGTGCTCTGGGGTTTCATCAGCCGCTACCTGAACACGGTCTCCTCCGCCCGCTTCAACTTTATTCCCGCGCTGCTGGGAGCCATCATTCTGTGGGACTTCCTTGTGCGGGCGCTCCACGGGGTGATCGTCGCTTTCATGGAGGATGTGTGGTCGCGCAACTTTCTGAACATCTTTGCCGCGCCGCTCGCGATCTCCGAATATCTCACCGGCCTGGTGCTGTTCAGCGTTGCCACCAGCGTGGTGGTGCTGGCGGTGATGGTGGTTCTGGCAACGGCGGCGTTCGGCCTTCAGTTCTTCGCGGTTGGGGCAATGCTGGTTCCCTTCCTTCTGCTGCTTTTTCTCTTCGGCGTCGCCCTGGGTATCTTCGGCGCGGCGATTGTGCTGCGATGGGGGCCGGCTGCGGAGTGGCTGATCTGGCCGCTGCCTGCCCTGCTGTCACCCCTGGCCTGCGTGTTTTATCCGCTTTCCGCGCTGCCCCACTGGCTGCAGTGGGTGGCGCGGCTGGTGCCCCCAACCTACGTGTTCGAGGGTATGCGCGGCGTGGTGGAAGGCCACGGAGCGCAGCTCGCGCCCCTGCTGATCTGCGCTGCTCTCACCACTCTGGCGCTGCTCATGGCCTGCGGCGTCTTCCTTCGCGTCTATCACCATGCATTGCGTACTGGTCTCATCGCGCGTTACAGCGCCGAGACGGTCAGCTAATGCGGATTGCATATTACAGCGGCGAGTCTTCGCAAACGTCGCAAGAGGGGCGGAGGATGCACCCTCTTCGTGAACCTTCCTTGCGATCCGGATTTCAATGGCGGGCGGCCACCGGCTGTAGAGAATGGCAGGGAGGGCGGGACTTGAGGCGCGGGATTTCGGGTTCTGCGGACGACGGGGGCGGATCGGCAAAATTCAGCGGGGCATCGAGGCGAATTTCCAAAGTAGTTCCGGGTTGCAGCACAATGCGCTTGCCACGCGTGACGAGCAGCAGGATGAGGCCGCCAACGCCCTCGGAGACGCCGCTGATCGAGCTGGCGTCTGCCAGACCGCTGGCGTCAATCAATCCTTCTGCCGATGAGTCAGGCTTGACTTTTCCGACGTTTCCAACGTCACCGTTTTCTTTTTTCGCCTTATCGGGAGACAAACGCGCCCCTGCCAGGGAATAGACTGCTGAGCGAATGGGCCATGTCCTTCCATCCGGAAGTATCAGGCTGTCCATCCTGATGCCCAATTGAGCCTTGCCTAAAATACGCCCCGGAGGATCAACTTCCGTAACGTGCCCTCTGACAAAACTGTGCGCAGGAACGAGAATATGATTGTCCAGAGCTACAGGAAAGATCGTCTCGCAGTAAACATTCTGGCCGCCGAAGGCCGTTTTCGAATTGATTGTATTTTTGAGTTGAAGCGGAATGATGGTTCCGGCCGGGGCAGTTTCGGCGGCAGGGTCCGGATTTCCTTCGGCTGAAAACGAAGATGCTGGTTTGAAGAAGCCGAAAAACACTACGAAGAGCAAGAGCCAAAGTGGGGAAGTCCGTCCTGATATGCGGTACTTTTGAACACGGTACATGGTTGGCCCCTTCCAGCTTGCCTGCACGTTTGAAATGGAAAGCCGCCCGTAACCTGGTCGCAGTCAGGTGACGGAATAATACCAAGGGAAAGCTGGGGCCCATGGAGTTTCTTCACGTGCAGGTCTTCAATGCATTTGAGCTTGTGCAACGGTCCTGCGGTCGTTGCCTTCGCGGCACGCAGTGGTGCTGTGTTCAAGCATGTTTACCGCTTCCGAGAGAGATGGAGGGCCCGCGAGCGGGACAAAAGAATGCGACCTGTCCTTGAAATGCACGTGGAGTTGTCCGAACACCAGTTTGCTGCCATCAAGTTCCACATCGAGGAATGTTGCTTTCCAGCTTCCGCCGGCAACCTTTGACTGCTGCAAGGCAAAGCGGCCTCCGGGGTTGACGCGGGCCAGGAATCCCCAGCCGAAGTTTACACTATTGATCAAGGTGCCTTCGATTTTGACCAGGCGATGGCTTTGTGGATCCACCCAGAGTGTCCCCTGCATGCCCTTCAGCAAGGCAGTTTCATGAGATTGCGGCTGAAAATGTGGATTGGGCCGGAAGGTGATTTCCTGCGGATTGCTGCCTTGCTGCTTTCCCTTGTATCGAAAAATAAAAGCTTGCGGGACTGCCACCATCAACCTGTCGATTCGCTCGTTTTCTTCTTTCTGTTCACGCGACTGGGTCCGCTGGAGTTCCGAATCCGTGGCAAGCTTTTTTAGAGATCTGGCGTCTTCTTGGCATTGCGTTTGTGAGGGTGGTTTACCGTCAACAGAAACTGTGACTCCAATTTCTCCTTTCGGGGTTTCGATTCGTATGCTTGTCTTCGACCCTTTTGGAGTTGTCTCTTTCTGAACAAATTGGTAGTAGTTCTGGGGATGTTCCCGGGCTTTTTTCTCGTTGCGAACCACATCTTCGACGAGTTCGAGTGCGCTCGGGTGGGCCGGTTGGCCGCCGGGTGCTGCCGAAAGAGGACCGGCTGCAGCGCTGAGCAACAGGCTGAGAACGGCTATCGAGCATACCCACTGATCGATCTCCTGAGAGATGAGTTTCATAGCCTGTTCGCCCTCCACCAGGGCCTTGCGCAGAATCGTGAGCGAGCCTTTCATTCGCATTGGAAACATTGCCGCCTCCTGCCACACCCATTTCCATCATGCAGGTTCTTGTGGTCCGTTCCGGACCATGTGCGTGAGGCGCGACACGCCTGCGCGGGCCTTGCGCCTTTCACTCTCAGCAACTCGCGCGGCGACACTTCGATATTCATGGCAGCCCATGCGGTTATCAAACAGCGTATTTGCCCCTACGCTTTGCCTATAAGCAAGTCCGGTTCCGTTCTCTGCAATTTTTAAGGCGTTGAATACTGAAGGGCTTAATAGCCTGGCGCAAACTTCAGCGAGAACTCGATGAGGAACAAATTTCCGCCCCACTGGAATTCCGGGAGGCCAGTGACCTTGCCCGTTCATCGCAGCACAAGCAGGCGCGCAGGGATGACTTCAGCACATTCGCGCTGCGCGGCAGCCGCAGAAAGTCTCATTGGGATCAGACATTTGTCTTTGGTCGTTCTTGTCATTCATCGCGGGTCACTTTCATTTGAATATCTTTTGAGGTATATAGTTAGGGCCCGGCCGCATGCCGGCTTGGGCCCATGCATTCTGATCGTTCGGGGCGTTCCACTCTCCAAGGAGATTTGTCCATGAAGACGAAGATGATTCTGATGGCCGCATTGATCGTCTCTACAACCCTGGCTTTTGCTGCGCAGCAAAGCGATCCTGTAGTCCGGTTGATGAAGGAATTCACCGAAGCCGACGGGCCTTCCGGCGCTGAGGGAGCGGTCCGCACACTCTACGAACGTGAGATGCGCAACGCGGGCGCGGAAATTTCGACGGACGGACTGGGTTCGGTGATCGCCAAAGCCCCGGGCGGTTCGGCCGGTCCGCGGATCATGGTGGACGCGCATCTGGATGAAGTTGGGCTAATGGTGCGCGCCATCACCCCGCGGGGTTTTATCAAGGTGCAGCGGCTGGGTGGCTGGCTGGGCACCAACATGGTGGACCAGCGATGGACGATCATGACCGCAAAGGGTCCCGTCCCGGCGCTGAGCGGAACGCAGGATGCCCACATCGCCACGCCGGAATTGACCACCTGGTCCATCGATCCGCTGAACGTTTATCTCGACGTGGGCGCGCGCAGCAGGGCCGACGCCGAACGGCTGGGCATTCGCATCGGCGATCCCATTGCGCCGGCCAGCACTTTTATTGAACTGGCCAACCATCGCTACGCGGCCAAGGCCTGGGACGACCGCATCGGCCTGCTGGTGCAGCTTGAAGCGCTGAAGCAACTCGAACGCCAGGGCGCCAAAGCACCGAACCAGATTTACTTCACCGGTACCGTGCAGGAAGAAGTGGGCATGCGCGGCGCGGTGACCGCAGCCCAGGTAGTGAAGCCCGACGTGGGCATCGCCATCGAAGTGGGCATTGCCGCGGACACTCCGGGCACCAACCAGGACCAGGCGGAGGAGGCGCTGGGCGCAGGTCCCGGCATTTTCTCCTACGACAATTCGACGCTGCCCAACCGGAAACTGTTTGACCTGTTCCGCAGCGTGGCCGAGGCAAACCAGATCCACTTGCAGACCGACATGGTGGTCCGCTACGGCGAAGATGCCTCCAGCATGCAGAAGACCGGCCGGGGGGTCCCCGTCATCAACTTTGTGGTTCCCGCCCGGTACACCCATGCCAACACCGGCATCATCGACCGGTCCGATTTCGATCAGGCCGTCCGGCTGCTGGCCGCCGTGCTCATGAAGCTGGATGCAACAACGGTGAAGGGCCTGACAAATTTTCAGTAACCGCCGCAGTGGCCCCGGGCGGCCATCGCGGTGATAAACTAGCCGCTATGAATTCGGCGCAAATCCGCCTGGGAACGTCCAGTTGGACCGGCGAGGGCTGGGTGGGCAGCTTCTATCCCGCCGCCAGCCAGCCGCAGGATTTCCTTGCCCTCTACGCCCGGCGCTTTGACACGGTGGAAATCGACAGCACTTTCTACCGCATTCCCGCAGCCAGGACGGTGGAGCAGTGGCGGGAGCGCACGCCCGCAGATTTTACCTTTGCGGCAAAGGTTCCCCAGTCCATCACCCACGAGAAGATGCTGGTGGTTGCCGAGCAGGACCTTGCCGCCTTCCTCCGCGTGATGGATCTGCTGGGCGACAAGCTCGGACCCCTGCTGCTTCAATTCCCCTACTTCAACAGGCAGAAATTTCGCAGCCTGGACTCCTTCCTGGAAAGGCTGGAACCGTTCCTGGCGCGGCTACCAAAAAACCACAGGTGGGTGGTGGAGGTGCGCAACCGCAACTGGCTTTCGGAAAAGCTCTACGCGGCGCTGCGCCGGCACGGGGTGGCGCTGGCGCTGGTGGACCACGCTTGGATGCCGCGGCCGGCGGAGGTGTTCGAAACCGCCGATCCCCTCACCGCCAACTTCGCCTTCGTCCGCTGGATTGGCGACCGAAAGGGCATTGAGGAACAGACGAAAGTGTGGAACCGGACGCTCATCGACCGCAGCGGGGAATTGCGCGAATGGGTTAAAATCCTCACCGGGGTGGCGCGGCGCGTGGACATCATGTTCGCCTATGCCAACAACCATTACGGCGGGTTCGCTCCGGACACGATTGAGCTGTTCCGGAGCCTCTGGCCGCTGGGCGAGGTTGCCCTGCCGGAAAACCCCGGGAAACCCCAGGCCGAAGCCGGCCCGCCCGGGCAGCAGCTTCTGGGTTTTGGCAAAGACCCGGAACCCGGCAGATAGCCCAGGCGGAAATTCAGACACGCTACCGTGTAAACGTCCGCGCCGGCCGGCGACCGGCAGTTTCCCTGGACAACACCGGATTGTTTTCCATGTTATTTGCGATGAGGAGGGACGGCGATGAAGAAGGTCCACGAGTCACTTGGTAAAGCACGAAATGAAGGTGGTTCCACCGCGCCGCATTCGCACCAGACGATTTCAAGAAGGAGCCTGCTGGCGGGCGCCGCGGCCCTGGGCGCGGGAAGTGGGTTGTTGAAAGCCGCGGCGGATCCACCAGTCGCCGGCCCTCGTGTGATAGCGCTGGTCGGCGACCGGTATCATAATCCGGACTACATTCGCGTGAGCCTGGACCGGTTGTTCTCTGAGCTCGGCATGCCTATCGACTACACCTTCCGTTATGACCATTTGTCGCGGGCGCTTCTTCGGGGTTACCGCATCATGGTCTGCTTCCGGGACGGGATGATCTGGCCGGGAGGCTATCTCGGGCCGGATGCATACAACTATGAACGAGAGCTGGAAAACCCCGGAGATTTTCCCGAGGCGAAACCACAGGACTGGATTAAGCAGGAACAGGCGGAGGCTGTCCGGGACTTTGTTGCCGTGGGCAACGGCCTTTATTGCCTGCACAACAGCAGCCACATATCCCTTTCCTCTCCAACTTACCGGGAAGTGATGGGAGGAGCGTATATCGGCCATCCGGCGCTGCGCCCTTTCAAGGTGCGCGTGGTAAACCGCAGCCATCCCATCACGCAGGGGATTGAGGACTTTATGGTGAACGATGAGCAGCATTACGTCACCTATGACAAGGACCATGAGAACATCCTTCTGCAGGCTGAAAACATTGACGGGCTCGACTATGAGGGGCACGGAACGAAGTCCATTTCCGGCTGGGCGCACGAGTACGGCAAAGGGCGCGTGGTCTTTACTGCGGTCGGACACACCATTCACGCCATGTGGGCCCCGCAATACTTGAAGCTCCAGAAGCGAGCAGTGCAGTGGCTGTTGAAAAGCATCTAGGGGCTGTGATACCGGTCTGAGCGGAGGCGCCTGCCGCGCACCGATAGCAAGAACGGCCCGAAAGTTCTTTGTGCTGGCAATTACACAATAGTTTGTGTAGAATAGCGTGTAGAAAAGAGGCTTATGCCGACCAATCTTGCCATTGATGATCATCTGATCGCCGAGGCCCAAAGGCTGGGGCGCCACCGCACCAAGAAAGAAACGGTGAACGCAGCGCTTGACGAGTACGTGCAGCGCAGAAAACAGCAGCAGATCCTCAAGCTTTACGGGGCCATCGAGTACGGCGCCTTCTATGATCACAAGCGGGAGCGCCGAAAGAGGACATGAGCGTTCTGGTGGACACTTCCGTGTGGTCTCTGGCGTTGCGCCGAAGGCACCGGCACCTGGCCGCCGCCGAGCAGGCCGTGGTCGCCGAGTTGTCTGCCCTTACCCGTGAAGGGCGGGTGCGCATGATTGGCATCGTCCGCCAGGAGCTGTTGTCCGGGATCAAAACGACGGCGCAGTACGAGAAACTGCGAGCCGCGCTGCGCGCTTTCCCGGACGAATCCATCACCACCTCTGACTACGAAGGGGCCGCAAAGGCCAGCAACGCCTGCCGCGCGAAGGGAATCGTCTGTTCAGTTGTGGACGTTTTGATCTGCGAGATTGCCATGGGGCGCCAATGGAGCATCTTTACGACGGATCCCGATTTCAGGAATTACGCGAGGGCGCTGCCCATCAAGCTGCATACGCCTCGCGCGGCAGTGGAGGCCCGTTAGGACGATTGGCGATCTTCAGGGGCAAGTGGAATGGCGGAAATCGTTACATTCGGGGAACTGCTGGTGGAATTTGTGGCCACCCGCACCGGGCAAACCTTCGATTCGCCGGGAGCGTTTGAGGGTCCGTTCGCAAGCGGCGCGCCGGCCATCTTTGCCGACCAGGCGGCGCGGCAGGGCGCCTCCGTTGCTATGGCCGGCTGCGTGGGCCAGGACGCTTTTGGCGAGGCCATCCTGCGACGCCTGGCGGACGACGGCGTTTCAGTGGAAAACGTTGCGCGTTGCGCGGACCGGCCCACCGGCACCGCCTTTGTGGCCTACCGTGCCGATGGCGAGCGGCAGTTTGTTTTCAACATCGCCCAAAGCGCCGCGGGATTGCTGGACGAAAGCGCCATCACTCCCGAACTTTTCGACGGCTGCCGCTGGCTACACATCATGGGGTCGTCGCTCTACAACCCGGGCGCCATCTCGGCGGCAGGCGCGGCCATGGATGCCGCCCGGCGACAAGGGTGCAGGATCAGCTTTGATCCCAACATCCGGCCGGAGCTGACGGGCACGCCCGAGGCGCAGCAGGCGCTGTGGGAAATCCTGGACGCTTGCCAGCTCTTTCTGCCCAGCGAAGCCGACCTGCGATTTTTCCATCCGGCGCTGGCTGTCCATGACGCCGTCAGAAAATTCCTCGAGCGGCCGTCGCTGGAAGCGGTGGTCCTGAAGCGGGGAGCCGCGGGAAGCCTGTACGCTGACCGCAAGCAGCGCATCGAGGCGCCGGCCTTTGAAGTGGCCGAAGTGGACCCGACCGGCGCCGGAGACTGTTTCTGCGGCACCCTGCTCGCCTGCCTGGCGCAAGGCCTGCCCGTCCGGCAGTCGCTGGTGCGTGCCAATGCCGCGGGAGCGTTGGCGGTGCTGCGGCGCGGGCCGATGGAAGGAAACAGCTCGAAGAATGAACTGGACGAGTTTATCGCCGCGTGTTCCGCCAGCACCCCGGATCCATAAGCCTGGCGCCTGCGCCATCACGCAAGTTCCGTTACCATTGATAAGGCAAACATGAAATTTCGTTCCAGCTGGATCATCCTGTTGTTGTGCCTCGCGGCGCCCGCAAGCCTTGCCGCGCAGTGTGCCAGCGCCCCGCAGGGAGAAATTCGCGCCAACCCCGACCGGCCTACCGTGGCCGACCCTGCCGACATCACCGAATACGGCGTTCTCGAAGTCGAGTATGGATGGAACCACGCCTGGCTGGGCGGGCAGGCGCGCGAAAACGATTTCGGCGCCCTGCTGAAATTCGCGGCCCTTTGCAACCTGGAAATCCGCTGGAGCCCGGACACGGTGATCAGCCAGAACGGCCAGCGAGGTTTTGGAGACAACTGGATCGGCGCGCAGTATCGCTTTTTTCACCAAAGCCGGACGGCGCCCACTATGGCAGCGAGCTACATGGTGAAGATACCCAGCGCCAGCGCCGCCCGGGGTCTGGGAACTGGGCAGGTGGACCAGCAGATCAAATTTCTCGCCAGCAAGGACCTTGGGGCCACGCATTTTGACTTCAATGCCAGCGCGCTGGTCATCGGACGTCCGGCGGGCGGGATACGGTCGCGGAGATCGATCTCTCCTTTTCGCATCCGGTGTGGAAGAAGCTGGCGCTGACAGGGGAGTTTTACGGCGATACACGCCTGAATAATGCCGTCCCCGGGTACACCTCAACGCTCTGGGCCCTGACTTACAGTCTGTCGCCACGCCTGGTGGTGGATGCGGGCATGGACACGGCCCTGACTCCCAACGCGCCCTTTCGCAAGCGTCTTGTCATGGGGGTTGTCTATTCCATCGATGAACTCTACCCCGGCCTGCGTTGGCGCCTTCATCAGTAGGCCCCGTCCTTCCAAAGAGAGGGACGGCGCCGCGTCATCCGCAACCTGCAGGTATTGCTCTGGCGGCCGGCTCTGGTAGAATGTCGCTAACACTTACAAAGGAGGGAACCACCATGCCGACCTATGTTGCACTTCTGCGCTACACCCAAAAGGGGGTTGAAAGCATCAAGGAAGGTCCGTCGCGGCGCGAGGCCGC
>JAJYJL010000999.1 GCA_021789565.1 Acidobacteriota bacterium | reverse complement strand
GCGGCTTTCAAGATCTGCAAGCTCAGCAAGCCGACCAATCCCAGCCCGATCACCGCCACCCGTTCTCCAATTTTTACCTCGGCAAGGCGGACACCCTGGAGAGCAATTGCTCCCACGGCAACCGAAGCCGCCGATTCGAAATCGACCTCGGGTGGCATTCTCACACATAGGTTCTTGGGCACCCAGTTGACTTCTGCGTGGCTCGCATGTCCCATTCCCGCACAGGCTACGCGCTGGCCAACGCTGAATTCTTCCGCGCCATTGCCCACTTTCAGAACGACACCGGCAGAGCTATAGCCAAGGGCGATATCTGCGTCCAGGCGAGCCCGTACGGTTGCAGCCACGTCCGCGACCCCGGTGGACATCATGCGGCGAAACACTCTCTGAACCAAGTCCGGCCGTTCAATAGCCTTCCCCAGCAGCGTCTTGCTCCCCAGCCGGATGGTGGTTCGTTCCGTTCCACTGCTGATCAGCGACGCCAGATTCCCGACGAGCACGCCGCCAGGAGCGCATTGAGGGGGCGGAACATCCTTAACTTCCAATGCGTGCGAGCTCAGGTCCTGAAGTAATTGTTTCATGCCTCTCCTTTGCTGTTCACCAGGAGGCTGCCTTCAAGCTGTGAGCCTACCTCTGTGCTGTACTGCACGCCCGGGCTTATTACCCTGGCTTCATACTCGGATCTCATCCGCTTTTCAAACGCTGGAATGAGAGTGTCCAGAACTGATGAAAACTGGAAGAGCATGCGGTCTTTTGCAAGACCACGCCGAAGTTGTAGTATCCCAATAGACAGGTCGCCGGCATGCAACGGGATTGAAACGCTCCATGAATGATCAGGCAGCTCAGTCCCGCGACGCTGCCAGGCGGGCAAGACAGGGGCCAAGGCTTCCGCCCATCCTTCGAGGCTGCACCGGGCTCCATCAAAATCCAAGGCGCTCAAGGTGTTAGTTAACACATCCCAGCTTTTTCCCAGATCAGAAGCTTTCTCCAAATTTCGAGAAGCCTTCCGAATCACGATCTGATTGGCCACTACGCGTCGTTGCGACCGGAAGGCTCGCATCAAATATGTCCTGAACTCGATTAGCTCTTCGTATTGCACTCGCGTGGTAAGAAACCAGGCTGTAATACCTCCCAGGGCAATCACCAGGACGAGGATGCTTTCAGTGAACCTGACAATGAGAAGCGATCCGATTGAAAACAACGCCGCCAGACCGTAAAGTGCCCTGACCGCAATCCGTGGCGAAGAGCTTATTTCAAGCAACTTGTGATGAATATGGTCGCAGTCGGCCCCAAACACGGGACGACAGCTCAGAAAACGCCTCACGACGGTCAGGAAAGTATCGAGTAAAGGAACCCCGAATGCCAAGTACGGGACCGCAAGCGCCAGTAGCGTGGTACTCTTGTCTGAGGTATAAACCGCTAACGTGCCCAGCAAGAATCCCAGAAACAAACTCCCCGTGTCACCCAGAAAAATCTTTGCAGGCGCCGAGTTAAACCGCAAAAATCCCAGAAGGGCGCCGACCAGCACAATCGTGAGGACACAAATCGACGTGTCACCCTGTATGAAGGCCACAATGAAGATGGCGAGCGTCACGAAAAACGCGGTCCCCGTCGCCAACCCGTCCAACCCGTCAATCAAGTTAAGAGCATTGGTAACGGCAGTTATCCACAACACGGTCAGAAGGAAACTCAGGATCACACTATGAATCGGATACCCCAAGACCGGCAGGGCAACCATGCGAATCCCAAGCCACCACGCGGTGCCACCCGCCAGGAATTCGATCAGCAACTTCTGCCAGGGAGTTGCCCCGGCGATGTCGTCATAAATCCCCAGGAGGAGCGCCAGGGTGGCAGGCAACAGAAGACTCGTCACCGAGGCCCCACGAACAGTAATTTGCCCGTGTGCTATTGGGAGTGCAAATCGTAGAAAGCCCCAGGCCAAAAGGACCGCAAGGAAAATCCCGACGCCGCCAAGGCAAGGTATTCCTTCCTTCTTCCGGCCACCATGCGAATGGCCGTAGATGCGAAAACGATGCCCTACACGGACCACAGTCGGCGTGGTCAACCACGTCAAGAGAAGTCCGACGATGAAAAGTGCGAAGTAGGTCTTTGTCATTTTCAGGATCCCTTGGAAATCAACACCCCGGGAGCATCTTTCGCTCTCGCTTTCAAAATTCAACGAAACGCAGGGAGCAAGCGGCCTCCAGATCGGTTGGTCAGTTCCTCGAGGAGGTCAAGGTAGGCTATCGCCTGCTGCTGGCGCGAATACTTGTTGCATACGACACGCCGCCCGCTCTGGCCCATCTGGTGTCTGAGAGTTGGGTTCTTGTGAAGCAGTAATACAGTTTCAGCTATTGCCTTTGGATCTTCCGGCGGAACGGGAATGCCGGCCTTCGCATCGAGCAAAATTTCTTTAGCTTCCCCCTCCACACCGAGAATGACGGGTTTCCCCGCCGCCATGGCTTCAAACATCTTGGAAGGGATCGCTGTCTTAAAGACTTCTCGCTTTCGCAAAGGTGCCAGGCAAACATCTGTCGCAGCGAGATAAGCAGGAACGGTTTCATGCGGCTGCTTCCTGAGGAAAAGGACGTTGGATAAACGCAACTCCTGACTCTTCTTTATAAGCTGTTCCCGCTCTGCACCTTCACCGAGGATCAAAAATGCGATGTCTTTGTAGGCCCGCAACCGCTCGGCAGCCAGCAACACGGCTTCGAGCCCATGAGCCATGCCCAGGGTGCCGATATACATGACGATAAACTTCTGGCTGAGTCCAAGCTCCTTTCTCATCCCTTCCCGCGCTGTGCGGGCAATCATAGAATCCGGCTCAAAGCAAAAGTCTGGGGAGACGCCGTTTCTGATCACAGCGGTCTTCTCCGAGGGCACTCCCATGCTGATCAACTGCTTTCTCTTGGCTTCACCATCCAGAACGATTTTGTCAGCATGACGATACAGGTAATTGGCCAGCCGCTCGAGACCCCGGTAGAAACTTGAGCGTTCGCCTGTCGCACCTACGGCAACAATCGACTGTGGCCACAGGTCACGCACCTCGAAGACAAAAGGAAGCCCTCGGCTGCGCGCGATGGCGTAGCCCGCTGCTCCGACCAGGAGTTGGGGGGATGTTCCGATAACGACTCCCCGGCGCTGCGCAACAAACGGACCGGTGAGGGTTGCCGACAACGCAAAGGAGGAGTAATTGGCGGCACGCCCCCAAAGACCCCGGTTTCGAGCCGGAAGGAGCCAGGTTCGTGCGACCTTGACTCCCTGGTGATCTTCGTGTGTGAAACCACGCATCCACTTTCTCCGGT
>JAJYJL010000998.1 GCA_021789565.1 Acidobacteriota bacterium | reverse complement strand
CCCTGGCCCCATGCCAGGGCTTCAGTTGCGTTGACAGATCGGGAGCGTGAGTGCAAAATGAGAATCTGCAAGGTAAAAGCCCTGTCGGCTTTTGCATCTTTCTGCGCCCGTAGCTCAGCTGGATAGAGCACTTGCCTACGAAGCAAGGGGTCGGGAGTTCGAATCTCTCCGGGCGTACCAACTAACCCCTTTATTCTTCATTGAATTAGCTTGCTCACCCGCTTCGCCAACTTCCCAGAAATGGGAACAATTGGGAACAAGACCCGTGCCAACTCCCAGCACGCAGCAACAACAAATGCTGCTGGCGAAAGCTGACCCTCAAAGTTGCAGGTAAATACCGGGAACCGGTCAAATGGGCAAAGAAAGAGAATGTAAGGCAGCTTTATCAGAAATGGGGAGGGCACTGGGGAAGGGGTTACGAGGATATTCCTTCACATGCAAAGGACACAGGAACGCCGACTCATCGCACCCACAAATTGTGCCGGCTCCAGCGCTGAAGTTTGTAAAGTGCGCGGCGGTCGATAGTCGCTTGCTGCGGCGGGCCGAGTTCGGCGATGAAATCCTCTATTCTGTCAGCACCTGATATCTCCTGGCGAGGAAGAGCCATCGGATCATCCCCAAGGCAGCTTAGCCCGGGATCTGTTGTCACAGCACAGGTATAGCCGCATGATTCCATGGCACGGCTTACTAAATCGCTGTTACCGCCGTAAGGGTATGCCATTGCGCTAACAGGGCGCCCGAGTTCAGCAACAAGCTTTTCATGCGACCGATATCCTTCGGCAAGCATATCGGCCACACTCAGCTGATTCAGCCGTCGATGCCCCGCACCATGTGCTCCGAATGTAACACCCTCCGCTGCCAGAGTTCGAACGTCGTGCCAGGAAAGGAGTTCCGCCGGCTCGCCAAACTTGAGATCCCATTCTGCACGACCCTCGATCATGTCAGTGGCAAGGAAGACGGTCGCCGTAAACCCGTAATGCTTTAAGAGTGGCCAGGCGTAGTCGCGAAAGTCGAAGTACCCATCATCAAACGTTAAACATACATATCGGCCGGGCAGGCGCCCATCCCGGCTGGAAAGCGTATGTACCCATTCGGTCAGGCCAATGCTGGCATACCCATGACGCTTCAGATACGCAAGCTGACGCTCAAAACTTTCTGGCGATACGCGGTACCGTGCAAGCCCTTCCGGGCCATGAGAAGCAATTCGGTGATACACCAGGATAGGGAGTTCACGAGTAACGCTTGTGGCGTAAGCGCAAGCCCGTGTGATGGCGCAACCATCCCAGTTGATCCGGCCACAGACTTCGGGATCAGATGGCAAAACGGCCTCACGGCTGACGACTTCCCTCGGCCCGGGCGGCTGCGAGTGGCGGTCCCCCTCGCGGCGGAACAGTTGCACGCGGTAAAGTGGGGTTCGCAGCTCACAAACCAGGTGGAGACCTGGCGTGCTGGCAAAAGTCTCGCCGATGAACTTAGCCCCAAAGCCATGGGCCCAATCGAAACCTGTGGCGCCATTATCGTCAACCACGAGGTTCGCATGGGTCATAAGCAGGTGCCCGCCAGGATTGATACTTTCTGCCAGCCGCGCCGCAAGGCGACGCAGTTCGAATCGGTCATTCAGATAGTAGAGCACCTCGCTGCAGACGATGAGGTCAAAACAGCCAAACGCGTCACGACGGAGATTCAGCCGCTGAAAGGTGACGTTCCGAAACTCCCCGCATCTCTGCCGCGCTCGCGACAATGCAAGCTGGGAAATATCAGCGGCGACAAGCTGGCCTACTCGAGGAGCTAATTTGGCCGTAAAATGGCCCTCGGCGCAAGCGAGTTCGAGTGCACGGTCAATGGGACCCTCAGGGAGCAGCTCAAGTGTATGCTCGTATTTCATTTGTTCGTAGGCACTGCCATAGCCCCACGGGTCAGGAATCGCGAAAAGCTTGTCCCAAAGCGTCTGGTCCGGATCGGCGTCAGGTGACAGATTTGATTGACCTTCAGTCGATAGATTTGCCTTTGGGTTGGGTTGAACCGGCACGAGTCTAAACCGAACAGCCAGGTAGGAATTGATTCGCGAGGAGAGATAGGCGGAAAGGCGGCGCCGCCATTGCGATCTCGGCACGTGCATGAGATCCCAAAGGAAATACAATGTACGGCGACCTAGGAGATGGCGGGCCAGTCGCGGGTTATCCCTGATGATCCGGCGCGTCTCAGGTTCAAAAATGCTGCGGTGTTTCCTGAGGACGGCGGCGGCAGCAACCCTCTGGGGGATAACCTCAGGAACGACAGGCACTTCTGCCACATCAAGCGTCCGGTTGTCGAGTGACACGTGCGCACAAACCACCTCGACGCCTTCCGGAATATCAACTACATTCCGTGTATCCTCGAACCGGGAGCGGACAACGTGAGTGCGACCGACAGTCATTGGCGTAGCCCCCGGGCAGAGTTCTCTGGCCAGACAACGCGCAACCTCCCGCCGAACCACATCTTCATTCAGTCCCACAACTGTGCCCGAAAACACAATTCGCAGCGCCTGCACGAGAGCTGGCCATAATTCCGTCCAGCGAGCTGCGAGATCCGCCCGCGCGCACCCGGCTCCGTATGTTAGCCCTTCGAGCAATGTAGAAGCCGTGATGGTCTCGTGAAAACCTTCGGCGTCTATTTCGGGAAGGTCATCGCAGCCCCGCGATATGCCGGCGCCAGCGCCAACCAGGTACCCCGTAGCCCATAGCAGGAAATAAAACACTGCTGAAGGAAGGCCGGCCGCGGGCGCCCCGAGTTCATGCTCTGGTTGAGCGCCGCGGACACGCGCGTCTGGCGCATGTCCACGCCGGATGACCGTTAATCCGTCGGGGATGAGACGTCCGCAAGCACGGGTTAAGGACCCTCTGCGTGCGTGGTAGAACGCTGAGCGCGCGTTAAGAGGCAGAAATTTGACATTCCGCCTTGCGAGACGCTGCCACAGATCCCAATCCTCGCCGAAGAGTAGAGATTCGTCGAAGCCGTTTGCTTCCCGCACAAGTTGACGCTTCACAAGACAGGCATTAATCGCGAAAGGGCATGCCCTTGCCAGGTATTGAAACATCGATTTGGACGCGTTCGGACCAATGGGGTACTCTGACCGGCCATCCTCTGTAACAAAGGTGTATCCAGTATAGGAACTTCCCGCCGCGGGATTACGGTGCAGCAACTGGACCAGCCGAAAGAGGTGATGTTTGCCAATCCAATCGTCTGCATCCAGGAAGATGACATACTCACCTTGCGCTTGCGCCAGTCCGGCATTCCGGGCCGTACTCGGGCCGCGGTTTGAAGAGATAC
>JAJYJL010000043.1 GCA_021789565.1 Acidobacteriota bacterium | reverse complement strand
GACGTGATCGTGGGCGTGAAGACGGCGCATTACTGGACCGATAAGCCCTGGGACGCGGCGCATCGTCCATGGACAGCGGTGGACCGGGCGCTCGAATGCGGACGGCTGGCAAATGTCCCCATGATGGTGGATTTCTGGCCCCGGCCACCGCAGCGGTCCTATGCAGATTTGATTCTGAAAAGGATGCGGCCGGGTGACATCCATACGCACGTGTTTGCGCAGCAGTTTCCCGTCATTCTTCCCAATGGCTGTGTCAACCCCATCCTGTGGAAGGCGCGCAAGCGGGGAGTGATTTTTGACGTGGGACACGGCGCGGGGAGTTTCTGGTTCCGCAACGCGGTGCCGGCGGTGGAGCAGGGTTTTGTGCCGGATTCGATTTCGACCGACCTCCACTCCAGGAGCATGATCGGGCCGGCGCAGAGCATGACGAACGTGATGTCAAAGTTTCTGGCCATGGGCCTGCCGCTGGAAGACGTGGTCCGGCGTTCGACACTGAACCCGGCACGCGAGATCCATCGGCCCGATCTTGGCACTTTGTCAGTGGGCAGCGATGCTGACATCGCCGTTCTCGAAAAGCTCGAAGGGAACTTCAGCTATGCGGATAACGGCCATGCCCGGATGGACGGGAACGTCAAGTTGATGGCGCGGATGACTCTGCGGGCAGGCAGGATTGTGTTTGATCCTTCCGGGTTGAGCATGGTGGAATGGCAAAAAGCGCGCCGGCAATACTTTACGCCGCCCAGGCTCGGTTCCAGCAGGCCCTCAACCGCCGATGATGATCCACGAAGCTAAGCCGGGTGGCCGGGCCTGGAGCAATCATACCGCCACGTTGTGGCGCCTACGGGCATTCGCAGGATGGCCGTGCTTTTGGAGCGTCCAATTTTCATTGCCCAGGCAGGCCGGCGGTGTTCTAACCTGGTTTTCGCGAACGACCATGAAGGAGGGTGGAAAGGCGTGATTTCATCCCATCGATTTAAGCAGGTGGCTTTTTTCTTGTTTCTCTCAGTGTGGATGTTCAACCTGCAGGGATTTGCTCTGCGTGCCGGAGCGGCGAAGACATCCATTACTCCTGAGGTCGGTGCGGGCAAAGTCTACATGGCCGGATTTGGTTTCAATCGCGTGGCAACCGGCGTTCATGACAATCTCTACGCTCGCTGCCTGGCGATGGAGGCAGGCGGCAAGACTCTTGTGGTGTGCGCGGCGGACCTGATTGGCCTTTTCCACCAGGACGTGTTGAAGGTGCGCGCAAAAGTGAAAGCGCAGTTGCCGGAGGTTTCCCAGGTGATTGTGGCTTCCACGCACGACCACGAGGGGCCGGACACGCTGGGCCTGTGGGGACCGGCGCTGCTCAAGTCCGGTGTGGACGTGCGTTATCTCAACTCGGTGGTGAATCGCATCGCGGATACGGCGGTTCGGGCCGTCCGAAACATGCAGGCGGCCAGCATGACCCTGGCACGTGATCACTCGCCTCTGCTGCGGTTGCTGCAGGACGATAGCCGGCCGCCTTATGTGAAGGACCCCTACCTGTTTGCCATGCGCTTTGTTTCTGCGGACACGGGCAAACCCATCGGCACGCTGGTCAACTGGAGCGACCACCCCGAAACGCTGGATAGCAAGAACACCCTGATTACCGCTGACTATCCTCACTGGCTCTGCCGGTACGTTGAAGAGCAGGATGGAGGGACGGCAATATTCTTGAACGGCTCAATCGGAGGTTTGCTCTCCACGCTGGGGGACCAGGTGTCGCTGCTGGATACCAGAACCGGCCACGTGGCGAAAGACGGCACTTGGGAAAAGGCGGAACTGGCCGGCAATGCCGTCGGGGAGGTGGCCGTTCGCGCGCTTCGCCGGAACGGCCGGCACGTCCGTGTGGATCGGATAGTGATCAGGAGGAAGGTGATTTTCGTTCCTCTGGCCAACAGCGTGTTTCGTCTTGACCAGGGCATGGGTGTTTTTGGCCCTTCGCGTCCGGTCTATACGAATGGCAAGCTGGACCCTTCTACGGAGGAGAAACCCGTTTCATTCCTCACCCGGCTGGTTCGAGATTATGTGAGTCCGGATGAGGCAGCGGGAATCCAAAAGCAACTTGCCGGGCTCAAGACCGTGAAATACGCCACGGGACACGATCTTCGTTCGGAGGTCGATTACATCCAGTTATGGGACGGAAATAATTTGGTTGCTGAAATCGCAACGGTTCCCGGAGAAATCTATCCGGAGCTGGTGAACGGCGGCATCACGCGCTACCCCGGCGCAGACTTTCCGGACGCGCCCTTCGAACCGGTCTTGCGACCCCATATGAAAAGCCGTTATCAGTTCATTTTCGGCTTGGCCAATGATGAAATCGGCTACCTGATTCCGAATGCGGAGTGGGATAACAAGGCGCCCTGGCTTCTGGACAGGCCCCACCGCTGGTACGGAGAAATTAATTCCGTCGGGCCGGACGCGGCCGGCGCTGTGACCCACGCGCTTGTGGGGCTGATGGATGAAAAGTAGGGCTGCAACATTTCCGGAAAGCCGGTTCATTCCGGGGCCCCACAGTCGTGCGCCCGGCTTCTTGTGTTCTGATTAAGTGGAAGCGCGGGTGCCGGTTTTCAGCAGCGACTGCGCTACGTATTGTGAGAAGGCTTCTGCCAGCCGCCGGGTTACCGGACCACCTGCCTGCGCCAAAGTCCGGTCTTCGATCTGAGAGACCGGTTGGACTTCCCGAGTGGTTGAAGTAATGAAAACCTCATCCGCTGCGAACAGGTCTTCCGTGCGGACGGGACCCTCCGTGACTTGCGCGCCGAACTGTTCTCCCAGTTCAAGCAGAATGGCACGGGTGACGCCGGGAAGGCACCCGGCGGTGAGCGGGGGAGTTGTAACTTCTCCTTTGCGCACGCAGAAAATGTTTGCCGCGGTGCACTCGGTGACTTCGTTGTGCTCGTTCAGCAGGATAACCTCACCAAATCCGCGCCGCAAGGCCTGGTCAAGCATCCACACGTTCTCCAGCCAGGAGGTTACTTTGACTCCGGCAAGCGGGCTTGAAGCATATCGCCCGAACGGCTGGATGCCGAGGTGCACAGGCCCTTTGCGTTCGGGCAGGTCGGCGGTGTAGAGGATGAGGTCAACTTCGGGCATGGGTTCGTCGCTGACCCAGGATCCAACCCTGTTATAGACAAAGTAAATTCGGGCGCATCCGTCCTTTACATGGTTGGAGTCAATCAATTGGCCAAGATGTGCGAAGACGTTCTCGGGCTGCCATTCCAACGGAATTTTCAGGCGATTTGCATCGGTTGCCAGGCGGCTCCAGTGGCGGTCAAAGGCGAAGGGCTGTCCGTCATATATCCGGATGGTCGTGAATACCCCCCAGCCGTTTAATAGCCCCGCCTGTCCGGGGGAGAGCCGGACGTCCTGCATGGAAACCACGTGATCATTGCGGTAAACGAATTTATGTAACATGGGCCTGCTTTCGCATAGCACTACCGGAGATGGAGCTGCCGTCAGGGGGGCGGTCTTGGCTTCGCGGGGTGGCAACCGGGTTGCGACCCCGTGCGCAGAGCCGGTGCTCCTGCGGGAACGCATCATAATGAGGTGAATTCATATTCAGTGTCAAGTAAGGTTTGTGCCAAAGGCATCTTCCCCTGATCAAGGGCCGCGCCGGACCCGCGACATCTTTTACGGCTGACTGCGTTTTGCAGACCGTAAGTTTATGTTATGTTGGGGGCTGGAACGCGCCATGGATTGTAAAACCGCATGATGTTTCAGTATGAAGATTGCACTGGTTTCAGACACCCACGGTTACTTTGATCCCCACTTGCCGGAACTCCTGGCAGGGGTGGATTCCATTCTGCACGCGGGAGATGTTGGTTCACAGACGGTCCTGGATGAACTGGGACGAATTGCGGAGGTGCGGGCCGTGCGGGGAAACGTGGACCATGATGAACTGAACCTGCCGCTCTCCTTGAAGGTGCGGTATGAGAATGTTCAGGTCGAAATTCAGCACCAGCTCTCAGTTCCCCAGGACGAACTTGAAAAATGGGGAGACGGTTCGGAGCTTGAGAAAATGAATCCGGGCCGGCGTGCACAATTCCTCGAAAGCTTTGACCCTGAAACAAAAGTCGTTGTTTTTGGACACAGCCACCGTCCCTGCCTTCTGACGGTGGGGCATACGCTGTTTTTCAATCCGGGCAGTTCAGGGAAAAAGCGGTTCTCTCTGCCGCGCTGCTTTGGATTGATGGAAGTCTTCCCTCGCGGCGTCCGTGGGTTGATAATAGGACTAGAGGGGCAGGACGAAACCTTTCCCGGCAGTGTCTGGGTGCCCCTCGGGAAATGAAGCCATGTCAAAGCTGAAGAAAATTAAGCGCATCCTTGAATTGACGGCAACCGTCATTGCCGTGGCAATTGTGATTATTGAAAAGGTTGAGAAAGCGTCGTCATGAAGGGGGTGTGTTTCAGGCTGAAAGAATGCGCCAGTCCCTAGTCGGCGCCAACCCCTGATTCGCCAGGATAATGGGCGGCCCGGCGAAGTCGTTCCACCGTTCGTTCCTGTCCCAGCACGCACATCACATCGAACAAGCCCGGGGCCACCGCCTGTCCGGTCAGCGCAACCCGGGTCGCATTAATCAAGGGTCCTGCCTTCATTCCCTCTTCTTCCGCAAGACCTCTCAATGCTGATTCGGTTGTCGCAAGGTCGAATGGTTCGAGCTGGGCAAGCCTGTCCGCAAGCCTGTGGAAGAGGGTGGATACGGAAAGGCCTTTCCAGAATTTTTTGCGGGCTTCGGGGGCGTACTCAAAATCATCGGTGAAGAACGCCCGGCCACCCAGAGAAAAATCCTTCAGGGTTCGCATGCGGGGCTGGAGAAGCGCCAGCGTTCGTTCGAAATCCGCGGGCGAAGCCGTGATTGTGGAATCGAGGCCGGACAACTTTAATTCCGTTTCCACCAAGGGCGCCAAGCGGTCCATGCTCAGCGCGCGAAGATACTGATTGTTCATCCAGGCAAGCTTTTCGGGATCGAAGACTGCGTTCGACCGGGAGACGGCGGAAAGGTCAAATTGCTGGACCATAGCCTCGCGGGAAAGGATTTCTTCGCCCCCCGCCGGCGTCCAGCCCAGAAGCGCCAGGAAATTGACCAGGGCTTCCGGAAGGATTCCCTGGTCACGGTAGGCGCCCACGGAGGTTGCCCCGTGCCGTTTGGAAAGCCGCTGCCGGTCGGGCCCCAGAATCAGCGGCAGGTGCGCGAACACGGGGAGGCTGGCCCCGGCGGCTCGGTAAACGAGAATCTGCTTGGGAGTATTGGAAAGGTGGTCGGCCCCGCGAATGACGTGGGTGATCCGCATGTCCACGTCGTCAGCCACAACGCTCAGATGATAGGTGGGCTGCCCGTCGGAGCGCAGCAGGACAAAGTCCTCGATCTCCTCGTTCTCAACCGTCACGCGCCCGAAGACCTGGTCTTCAAAATCAGTTGCGCCGGTTGCGGGAACGCGGAAGCGGACCACGTGCGGGACGCCTGCGGCCAGGCGGTTTTGCCTTTCCGGCTCAGGAAGGTTCAGGCAGGTCCCGTCGTATTTCCAGGGCCGGCCGCCGGCGGCGAGAGACCGCTTCGCCTGCAGCTCTTCCGCTGTGCAGAAACACGGGTAGGCGTGCCCCGCGCGCTCAAGTTCCACGGCCAACGCGCGATATCGGTCAACCCGTTCGGATTGGTGGAATGGCCCTTCGTCCCAGTTGAGTCCCAGCCACTCCATGCTTTCGAGGATGGCCGTCGTCAGTTCAGGCCTGGAGCGGTCGGCATCCGTGTCCTCAATCCGCAGAATGAAGACGCCGTTCATGCGCCGGGCAAACAGCCAGTTGTAAAGCGCGGTGCGGGCCCCACCGACGTGCAGGTAGCCGGTGGGTGAGGGTGCGAATCTTACGCGAATATCACTCATAGCTTAACTTTGTGCGGAAAAGGTCAGTCACGATTGGGCTGCGGGGCGGCCCGCCTTAATGAGCCATCCTAAACGATTTCCATCCGCGAGGTAAAGCCGGAGCACTTTGCATCCGCCCCGGCTGGCTTAAGCAGCAGCAAACCGCTCGGGGCTATAGGGATCCAAAGAATAGGACGGAGCGCCGGTCAGTATCAGCTCCGCAATCACTTTGGCCGTGATGGGAGCCAGCAGAATTCCATTTCGGAAATGGCCGGTGGCAAAGATCAGGTTCCGCAGCTTGCCAAAACCGAGGATGGGAAGATGGTCCCGTGTGTCGGGCCTCAGCCCCGCCCATGCGCGCCGGAATTTGAAATCCTTTGCGATGGGAAGTATTCGGGTGACGCCCCGGATGATGGACTGCAATCCGCCGGCGGTCACCGCCTTTTCAAAGCTGCCCCATTTGGCCGTAGTGCCGGCCAGGGCCGTTTGAGGGGCGCGAGGGACGACATAGTGGATGCCGGCGCGAACCACATAAGGAAGTTCGGACGGAGTTTCGAATTCGATCATTTCTCCGTGGCACGGTACGATGGGCAGGGACACTCCAAACGTCTCCGCCAGTTGGCCGGACCAGCACCCGGCGGCGAGTACAAAGCGCTCCGCCCTAAGCGTGGTTTCCGCGGTGGCGCCCTGCGGCAGGACGCGGACACTTTCAACCTGGTCACCCGTAACGTTGAAACCTGTCACCGGGCAGTTCCACTGATAGGTGGCGCCGGAACGTTCTCCCGCCTTGATCAGGCCGCGAGTCAGCCGCTCGTTGTCCACCCAGTGGTCGCCGGGAACAAACAGGGCGAGTTCAACGCGGGGTGAGAGCCCCGGCATGCGCTCGAGAATGTAGTGATCCGCCAAACGTTCCAGGGGCAGGCCGCGCTGCGTCTGGATTCGGTAAACGTGTTCCATCTCTGCGCATTCCTCCCCATCGATGGCGGCGAGCAGTGTCCCGTCGTTTCGGTAATGGACGCTTTCTCCCGCCAGCTCTTCTACTTCGGCGGCCAGTTCCGGGGACAGATCACGGCTGGCCGTGCAGAACTCCGAAAAGGATGCCGGTTCGATCATCTCGCCCTGGGGAGCGATCATGCCGGCGGCCGCTCCACTGGCTTCAGAGCACGGCTGGCCGCGGTCAATCACGGTGACACTGGTTCCGGACCTTGCCAGCCGAAGCGCAATTGCGCTTCCGATGATTCCGCCTCCCACAATAAGAACATCCGCTTTCTTTGATGAACCAAGATTATGCGCCATTCGAGTTGCCGATCCTCCACTTTCCCACCCGGGTTCCAGGGGATTGCAGGCGACCTGATTGCAGAAGGCAGGAGAGTCAATAAGAATATAACTTTCCACTGTAGATGCGCCATTGTTCAAAAAGCAACTCCACAACGAGAATATTCGATGCCTTCCAGCGGCTGATGATGGCATGCCGGAGGGGCGGGGAAGGGTGCAAAGTGAGTAGAAACAAGGGTTTCCGACTGGCGGCCAGGGGTTCCTGCTTTGTCTCCGGCTGGTTGTTCAGTGGCGGAATTCCACTTTTCGTTCGGAACGGCATTGTGCCACCATGGAAGGTTGAAGTTCCAAAGACGTTCTTTGCCGTTTTGGCAGGGTGATCTTCACCGGCGGAGTTGTCTCTGGCGGAATCCCATGTCCATACGAACCACAATCTTTGATTTCGACGGCACGCTGGCATCATCGCTGGCGGGCATCCATGCCTGTTTTGCGGAAGCGCTGTCGAAATTCGGTTACGCCGAGCCTTCCGCCGGCGAGGTTCGCCGTACGGTTGGGCTGACGCTGGAAGAATCGGTTCAAATCCTGACCCATCGCCAATGCGGCGGCGCGCAGCTTGGCGAAGTGGTGGACAGTTACCGGGGGCTTTACGCAGAGAAGGGCAGAGCGATGGCGGAGCTTTTTCCCCAGGCGAAGCAGGCGCTTTCGGACGTCAGGCGGATGGGCGTCCGGTTGGTGCTGGTCAGCAACAAGAGTCACCGTGGCCTTTGCCGGATGGCCGAACATCTTGGCATCGGCGCTGACATCGACGCGATGCACGGGGTTGAGAATGGATCGTTCCGCAAGCCGGACGCGCGGCTTTACACCGAAATCATCGCCCCTCTACTGCCGGAGCCCCGCGGCCGCCGTGTCCTCATGGTGGGCGATACGGAGTCTGACCTGCTGTTTGCGAAGAACGCCGGCCTGCGCTCCTGCTGGGCGTCTTACGGATACGGTGACGAGGCCGCCTGCAGAGCGCTGGAGCCGGAATTCATCCTGGCGGACATCGCGCAACTTCCCGGCCTGATTCAAGCCATCAACTCTTCGGATTAACTGGCGGCATGTCAAAGTCCCGCTCGCGGACCGGTGCTGCGCGGACCTGCGGCCTGCCGGCAGATAGATCCACAGGTCACTCCTCCTGTGGCAAAAAGCAGGCCGGAGGGATCCCGAAAAAATTTATCAAATCGCAGGGCGTGCTGTGATATACCCTCCTCGTCAGCAATCCGATAACGGAAATTCTGGTGATGATCGTTGGGAGCGGATATTTCCGGAAGATCTTGCAGGGAGGTGAAACGTGGAAAAGCGGCAGGACTTTGGTGGCATCAGCAGGCGATCTCTCGGCCTGAGCGCGCTGGCGGGCGGAGCCTCGATGGCCCTCGGCATGGCCAGCGTGGCGCGCGGGGAGACGGGCGGGACCGGGGCGCTGCTGGACGCCCGCAAAGCTGGAGCAAAGGGCGACGGCAAGACGGACGACACCAAGGCCATCCAGCGCGCCGTGGACGCCGCCGCGGAGCACGGAGGCGCCGTCTTTTTCCCTCCGGGGTCCTATCTCAGCAGCGAAATTCGATTGCTGCCGGGCGTTGCCATGGTGGGCATCCCTTCGTGGAATTACCATACGGGGGGTGGGACAACCCTCAAATTAATTGACCCAAAAGCTTCCTGTCTTCTGAACATTACCGGCGCCTGGGGAGCGACCATCGACGGGCTTTCGCTCGACGGGGATGGCCTGGGAAAGGACATCCACGGGATTTTTCTGAACAAGCCTGATTATGGCCGGCGCGAGGACTGCTTTCGGATCGAGCGCTGTCAGGTGATGCGCTTCACCGGTGATGGCCTCAACCTGACCCGGGCCTGGTGTTTTTCGGTCAGGCATTCCATGCTGGCTTACAACCACGGCGACGGCCTGCGCTTGCGCGGCTGGGATGCGTTCCTGATGGACAACTGGTTTTCAGGCAACGGCCGGGCGGGCTTTGCCGCGCGCGATGAAAACGCTTCCGTTACCATGACCGCCAACCGCATTGAATGGAACCACGAGGAGAATATCCTGGTCCTCGGAGGAAACAGCTATAACCTCACCGGGAATTATCTCGACCGCGCGGGAACTGCGGGAATCGCGCTCCTCACAAACAGTGGCGGGCGTTCGTGTCAGCAGATGGCCATGACCGGAAATCACCTGTACCGCAGCGGCAAGAACGCCGCGCCTGGGACACACGAGTCGAGCCAGGTTCGTATGATGGGGGCGCGGGGGATCACCTGTGTGGGGAACTCGATGCATGCGGGGCGGGACGATGGAGGAGGCGGAGTCTGGTCGCCTTCCTACGGCATAGTGTATCGGGGCCTGACGGATTGCGTGATCGCCAATAATGTCCTGCACGAAGGAGCGATGCTGAAGCCCCTCGTTGACCTGGGCGGGCACGGAGCGGGGGCCATTGTTCGAGACAATCCCGGAAGTGTGTGGGCCCCTAAAGTGAGACCATCGGTCTAGGCACTATAAATATACTCAAAGGGTAGAGCCGTCCTTTGTTTCCTGCAAGCGGCCTTCCCCCGCCACCTTCCTGGACCCAGCGGACAGAACATGCGGTCACTTTCCGGGAAGGGCGGCTATCAGGCGGAGTCCGCTCCTGATAATCGAAGAGTGCGTCGCGCGTTGTACTCCACCCTCCACTGCTCGATCACCCCAAAGGAGTGTGGGTGACAACTTGAAAAAACGCGATTTCCACAATCGTTGCCGACATTACTTTTGATGAGTCGCCAGGGCTTAACTCCTGTGACACAAAACGGCAACTTGTGGAAATCGGGGTTGTCACACAGACTCCAACGGCGTCACAACCAGCAATCGTTCACACGCTGCGAATGAGCCACACAATTATCAGAACCACAACAATAGTTCCAAGCAATCCATAGCCAAGCATAATATTCCTCCTTAGTGCCTTTCCTGTTCCTAAACATCATGATAGATGCGGTAGAGACGCCTGTCTGTTCCGTTGCGCACAGATGTCTGAGCAATTGTGACCAAGCGCCGTATTGGGTTGGACGCTTGCGTTGAGTTCAATAATGGACAGAGTGCCATGCCATTTTGCTCAGGGGCTTGTTCGACTCTGAACAGACAACACCTCGCCGAGAGAAATATCATGTGGTGGTCGCTGGTTTCAGAGACGAGGCAAGGCATGCCTCCTTCGGTTAGACGGCGGCGATAAGCCGCTACCGCAGCTCAGCCTTGAAACCTAAAGGAGAGATGTCATGACGGAAATACAACTAAAGACCAGGCGCGCCCATCACCGCGGGGTATAAAGGCTCACCTTGGGAATGGCCGTCACGATCCCCGCTAAATTTGCAAGAGAGGCTCACAACGAGTCGGAGAGGATTGGAACCTACTGATATGACCAAAACAGCACGCAACCCGAACCGGAATAAGCAGGATTCGCACCAGAAAGCCGCTGAATATCACGACCTTGCCGCCCATACTCACCAGGTGGCCGCAGAGGGACGCGGCAAAGAGGATCACTTGACGGGGCACGAACATTCCCGGCAAGCACTTGAGCATTCGCATGAGGCTTTCCAGGAGTCGCTGCAAAAGAACGCCGCCAAAGAGCAAGACACCAAGCAAGCTCGTGAGCACGCGCAGCGGGATGATCGGCAGTCGCGGGAATTGCACGAAGCCACGGACCAGGAAATCGCCGCACTGGCCTATGAACTTTGGCAAGCCAGGGGCGGTGCGGATGGCTCACCGCAAGAAGATTGGTCCCGTGCCGAACAACAACTCCGACTCACTGCAAAAGGATAGGTCCCAGGACGCTATTGGGGTGAGAAGATTAAAGACAGAAAAAGAGCGGCTTCGCCTTTTCACCTATGGCCGTTAGACGTCAACCGCCAGCCCTCCTAATGGCGGGTGGCGCATCAGATATCGATTTTTAAAGTCTGCGTTCAGCGAAGCTGGGTGGGGTTAAAATGGCGCGGTGCCACAACGGCGACAGGCGGCATGGCCATCCTGGCCATGGTTTTTCACGGGCAAGATGCCCGTGCCACGCGCGTTACATTTTACGCCCCAATTATCATGATGGACCGGCTGCCATGAGAGAAACTAAGAGCCTCTGGCTCCGCGAGACCGCAGACACGACAAAGCGCGTATCTGCGCCAGCCCCGGTGAGGGTTCCCATTGTTCCTGCCCGCGGCGCAGCCCAAACATGCCATGACCCTCCGTGCGGATTCGATGGATCGTTCCGCAAGCCGGCCCATGCACAACTTCCCGGCCTGATTCAGTCTCTCAGCGATTAACCCCCGCCGTTAATTCATGGTTTGATGCGGATTCCTGAAACTTCCCTCGACAGCTTTTAGTCCGATATGTCTTCTGCCCTACCTTGCCGGACCCGTTCGGTCGGGGGGGCTGATGAAGACCTTTCCGCCTGAGGTTAATTCAGATTGACAACCCGTAATGAAGGGAGCAATATGGGAGGCATTAAGGTTTACAAAAGATGGTCAGGACGCTAAGGCTTTGAGCCAGGGGCTGGTTTAAGCATGGGGCAACCTCGCAAAGTGGCAATCAATGCAGCAGTGTTGTTGAGGTGATGATTGCTCGATTACGGTTTTTTGGGGGCCTGTTCAAAGGCTGCAAACCCACAGAAACCTTTTGTTCCACCCTTAACCCAGAAGGAAGTGTAAGTGTTCGTCAGCAAGAACGCGGATAAACTCCCAAAACTTTTTACAGGAGGGGATTTCGATGAAAAAGTTCAAACTGATAACCGCTATTGCAATCGTCGTTTCGGCAGCAACAATGCTGTATCTGGTCAGGACGATGGACGCGAAGGGGGCCGATGCCACCACCATCGTGGTGACCATCACGCCAAGTGCGACCGCGGGTGGAACGCCCTCTGTCGACAAATCTTCGGTGACGCTGGACAAAAGTCAGAATCAGCAGGTGGAGTGGACTTGCAAGGGGGGTTGCGATTTTACAGTAGACTTCTCGCACCCCGAGGGGAGTCCTTTCAGTGAGAAAGCCTTTAGCGGCTCCAACGCCAATCCCCATGCGATGTCCGGTGTCCCACAGAAAGTGGGTACATTCAAGTACTCGGTGACAGCGAACGGTGGGACTCTGGACCCGCAGATTATTGTCCACTGAGGCGGAGAGTTGAAGGCCCCGGGTGGGCGCAGGACGATCCTGCTCTCCCGCCCGGGTTCCGGTCCCCGGCTAGAATTTGCCACGGCGATGGGAATTGCCTAGAATGATTTGAAGCCGCCCCGGGGGACGGCAATTTGCGCACGGGGACCATCGCGTGGCTTGCCCCATTTGTGAAAAGAGAAAAGCAAAACGCTTCTGCCCGGCGAGGGCCGAGACGATTTGCACGGTCTGCTGCGGCACCGAGCGAGAGGTGTCGATTGACTGTCCTTCCGGCTGCTCCTATCTGGTGGAAAGCCGCAAGCACGACCTCGGCCGGCGGGAAGTAGAGTGGTCGAGCGTTCCTTTTGCCGATACGAAGATCCCATCTTCATTTGTCGTTCGGCACGAACCCCTGATTCTGGCGCTGGGCTATGCCATCTGCCTGAACGCCAGAGATAATCCGGCGCTCACCGACACGGATGCGATTGCCGGCGTGCGGGCGCTGGCCGAGGCCTATCAGACCCTTTCCAGCGGCATCTATTATGAGAAGCCGCCTGACTATGCCGTCCAGCGCGGGCTTTACGACGACTTGAAGGCCGCCATCGAAAATTACAGGCAGGCAGAAACCCGGAACGCGGGGATTCAAACGGTCCGCGATAGCGAGATCAGGGACGCTCTGATTTTCCTGGCCCAACTGGGGGCCACGCGCGCCAACGGCCGTCCCAAAGGCCGTGCTTACCTTGACCTTCTGCGCAGCCAGTTTAAATCCGACGAGCTTCAGCAATCTTCTCCGGGGCTGCTGGTTGTTCCGTAGGGGAGCTTCTCTCCACGCCCCGTACCAGACGGCACGGGGCCACGCCCTGTACCGGACAGTACGGGGCCACGGTTTGTTGCGTCGAGTTTTGGGCCAGACTCATTAAAATCGCCATCCGCGGAAGGCCGGTTGAACGCGGGTCCGCGATGGCGGCCGCAGAAGGAACATGAATCAGGTTGAAGATGTTCGCGCCGCTGCCGATATTGTCAAAATCGTAAGCGATTACGTTCAACTCCGGAAGGCCGGCGCAAACATGATGGGTCTGTGCCCCTTTCATCAGGAGAAGACCCCGTCATTTGCGGTCCATCCCGGCAAACAGATTTTCCACTGTTTCGGCTGCGGGGTGGGCGGCGATGTCTTTAAATTTATCATGCTGGTGGATAACCTGACGTTCCCTGAAGCTCTGGAGCGCCTGGCGGAAAAAGTGGGCATCACCCTGGTCCAGACCGGCGCCAGGGGGGATGATGCCAAGGCGCATGAGCGGTCGGCCCTCTACAAGATCCATGAGGCTGCGGCCAGGTTTTACGCCAGCCAGTTGACCGGCACCGGCGAAGGGCGCGCGGCCCGCGCCTATCTCATGGACCGCGGGCTCGAGGATGCAGTAGTCGGCCGGTTTCTGCTGGGCTACGCTCCGCGCGACGGGCGCGCGCTGACGCGGCACCTGGATTCTCTGGGGTTCGATGAGGGGATGGCGGAAAAGACGGGGCTGGTGCTGAGCGATGCGTCAGCGGGCCGGCGCTTCGACCGTTTTCGGGGCCGGATTATTTTCCCCATCGCCAATGAAAGCGGAAAGGTCATCGCTTTTGGCGGCCGGGCGCTGGGGGACGAGCAGCCGAAGTATCTGAATTCTCCGGAAACGCCCATTTATACCAAGAGCCGGGTGCTTTACCACCTGGACATCGCCGGGAAGGCGATCCGCAAACAGGATTACGCGATTCTGGTGGAAGGTTATATGGACTGCATCGCCGTGGACTCCAGCGGAATCGAAAATGTGATTGCCAGTTGCGGCACCAGTTTTACCGACGCCCAGATCCGTTTGCTGGGGCGCTATTCCAAGCGGGTGGTGGTGAACTACGATCCAGACTCCGCGGGGACTGCGGCCACCGAGAGGTCGTTGAACGCTTTGCTCGAGGCGGGATTTGAGGTCAAAGTGCTGGCGCTTCCGGGCGGCCTGGATCCGGACTCGTTTATCCGCAAGCAGGGAGCGGCCGAGTACCGGCGGCTGCTGGCGGCGGCCCCGGGTTATATCGATTATGTCACCGACCGCGCCATCGCCGGGCACGGACTGGGCACCCCGCAGGGCAAGCTTGCTGTGGCCAACGCGGTGCTTCCTTATCTGGTCCGCATGCCCAACCCCATCCTGCGCCGCGAGATGACGGACCGGCTGGCCGCCCGCGCCCTGCTGGACGACCGTCTGTTGCGCGAGGAACTGAGGCGCGCCGCCGGGGAGCGGCGTCCCGCCGTGGCAAGCGGGCCCCGTGAGTACAAGGCCTCGGCGGCGGAAAGGAAACTGCTGCGCGCCTTTCTGGAGAGCCCGGAAGTGATGGATGAACTGCTTCCGGGGCTGGTGGCGGATGGAGTCTTGGAAGGCCTGGTGGCCGAAGATGTTTTCCTCAAACTGCTGGAAGCGCGAAACGCCGGCAAGGCGGTCGACGTCCATACTCTGGGAGAAAGCCTGAGCGCTGAAAATCAGCACCTCCTCCACGAGAGCCTGCTGGCCTCCGATGAAGTCCCCAGCCAGCAGGATGCGGTAAGTTTTTCGAATGCGCTGCGGCGAAGAAAAATTGAGCGTGAACTGAGCGCTTTGAATCCCTCTATTGATGCTGCGGGCAGGGAACAGGATTGGGCGCGGCTTGCGGCCCTGAATGAGAGTAAGGTACTTTTGATGAAGGAATTAGCGAGGGTAAGGGAAAACTTAGAAATCGAGAACAAATCTTCATTGAAATAGTATAGTATTACATCTAATTTGCGTTGGGATTCCCTGCCGGAATGCCGGTTTCCCAACTGCAAATCAGGGGTGGACAAAGTTGAGAAGGCGCCCGGTTGCTGCAGGTTTCCCATTCAGGAAAAAAAGGGCCCAAATCAGAAAAATGCTCTTGAACGGAGCCACGTACCCCAGGGTATGTGACGGAGGCGGAAGCTTTGGCATTTGACGACAAGTTTGACCAGGTTGGCAAGCTGATCACACTCGGCAAAGAAAAAGGGTACTTGCTCTACGACGAGGTGAACGACCTTCTCCCTTCTGATGTGCACTCTGCGGAAGATCTGGATGACCTGCTTTCGATGTTTGACCATGCGGGCATCGAGGTCCTGGAGTCTCCCAAGTCAAAATCTGAGGACGCGGTCTCCGACAAGGATGACGAAGAATCCTCGGATGACGTGGAACTGGACCTGACGCCGGGGGCGCTGGACAAGACCAACGATCCCGTTCGCATGTACCTGCGCGAGATGGGGACGGTGCCTCTGCTGACGCGCGAAGGTGAAGTGGAGATTGCCAAGCGGATTGAGCGCGGGCAGTTGAAAGTGTTCAAAGCCCTGTCGCGTTCGCCCATCGTCATTCTGGAGATGTTTGCCCTCCGCGACGACCTGAAGAGGGGCCAGCGTTCGATCAAGGAAATTGTCGTCTTCGATGATGAAGAACTCACCGAGGAGCGCGTGGCCAGCCGCATCAAAGACCTGCTGGCCACCATTGATGAGATGGAGCGGCTGAACAAGCGGCTGATGCAGTTGAAGGCCAAGCGCGATTCTTTCCCGCCCAGCCGCCGCGGCAAGGAATACCGCCGCTATAACCTGGCCGTCCACCGCCACCGCATCCTCATCTCCAAATTGTTCCGGTCCATTGAATTCACCCACGGCGAGCGGAAGCGGCTGATCGAATGCATCCAGGACGCCGCCGGCGAAGTCCGGCCCATCGAGCGCGAGACCTTGAGGCTGGAAAAGCGCCTGGACGCGGCGCGGGGCGGCAACGGGAAGGAACTGAAGAAAGACCTTCGCCAGGCGAAGGCGCGCCTGGAAGAATTCGAAAAGGAGAACCAGGCTTCAGCGGCGCAACTTCGGCGGACTTATCAGAGCATCCTGATGGGCGAGCAGGAGGCCGAGATCGCCAAGCGCGAGCTGATTGAGGCCAACCTGCGGCTGGTGGTCTCCATCGCCAAAAAATACACCAACCGCGGCCTGCAGTTTCTCGACCTGATCCAGGAAGGCAACATCGGCCTGATGAAGGCCGTGGATAAGTTTGAATACCGCCGGGGCTACAAGTTTTCCACCTACGCCACCTGGTGGATCCGCCAGGCCATTACCCGCGCCATCGCCGACCAGGCCCGCACCATCCGCATCCCCGTGCACATGATCGAAACCATCAACAAGCTCATCCGGACCTCCCGCCAGCTC
>JAJYJL010000997.1 GCA_021789565.1 Acidobacteriota bacterium | reverse complement strand
CGCAGCCAGAACCTTGATTCCAACCGTGCGGAAGGTCTTGAACCCCGTCTTGGCCGCTGTAACAGTGTAGACTCCGGCCTGGAGGTTTGGAACTGAATACGTGCCCGCCGAGTCTGTCACCGCTGTAACGGATATCGAAGTTCCCTCATTGATCACAGTGATCGCGGCGTTCGGCACCGCAGCGCCTGAGCTGTCCTTGACCTGCCCGACGATCGTGCTCGAAATGATCTGCCCGTAGAGAAGGCCGCCTGCGAACAACCCGATGACGACAACACCGAGGCGAGTCCACTTTCCACAAAACACTCTCATGGCTGATTCCTCCTAAACCCCATCGCAATGGGTCATTAGCCCAAATCCCGACCAAACGTGCAAGTCTACAGAGAAGAACGGCTAAAAAGTCTATACGGAATCTTTACTAAAAGATATCTAGCAATGTCAAGCGGATTTTCAGATGTACTGGATCAATCAGCCGGGAACATATTCTTCTCAGTAGAATTGCGGATCCCGAAGACCGGTCCCGTGAGAGTAGGCTGAACACTCACAGAAACAGCAACCAGTGAGCCCTCGCGACCTTTGATTTGTCCACTTTCCCTGAAACTCTTTGGGGTGTCCGCACTGCTGTCCCCAGATGGAATGTCCGGATGTTGGTAAGGCGGCGAAGAGTAGACAGCCTGTCAAGTTCCAGACCGCCGGGGACGCTCCGACGGCTGGGGCCGAACGCAGTTTCATAAGAGGGGATTAGGCGCATTCGTTCGGCAAGACTTCCCCTGCCGCAGGTCACCATAGCCCGGTCTACCTGCAGAATCCCGCGCAGCGAACTAAGGGCCGCCAGCGGGTCATTTCACACTGTGAATCGTGTAGCGGGTTGCAGGCGCGGCATCGATAATCTCTTGTAATGTTTGGGGATCAAGCAGGCCACCCCGGCTGTAGCCCGTCAGTAAGCTTTCGAATTTCAGCCGGGAAAGCGCACGCGCACGAGACTTCACCTCATCAAGCTGCTGCCTGCTCCTCAAGGCAAAGTCAAGCTGGAACTCGACGTCGCGCCGCAACATAACTCAAGCGAGGACTAGTACATAGCCCACGATATCCTTGCCCAGATTGAGTGGGGGCGTCAGACCTCCCTGGCTGAGCTGTACTTCGATCGCCATGCGGCTTGCGCCTCCGTGATAGGCAGCAAGCGCATCTTTGACGGAAGATACAGTGACCTCCAACTCCAATGGCGGTCAGATCGCTCTTGCGCTCAACGACCCAACTGGAACAGCAGCGGCCGCTGCGACAAGTCCCCGCAAAAGATCACGCCGGTCCATTTACTCCCTGTATCCTCATCCATCCCTACCGATCAAGATAGAATTCACCTGAGTTTCAAACCCCTGATTCAAGCCTTTGGATTCAACTCCAAAATCCAGGTTTACAACGCAGCCGTTCCGGAGGTTGCGCTAGGGTTTCGAGCGAGTTTGAGGTGGTCGAGCGCTTCGAGGATCTTATTGTTCAGGAAAAGGATGTGCTGCCGGTCATGAGGATTCACTTCAAGACTGGCATCCCTGACAACGGCTTCGGAAATGACACCCCTCGCCACAAGAAGTGACTTCTCCACGTGATGTAGCAACTCGAGATTTTGCAAGCTGAAGACGATTTGGGGCAGTACAGCTCGGAAGGCCTCATAGGCCTCATCCTTCCGCCCCTCTTTCGTCAATCGAAAAACCAGGGCGAGAACATCCGCGGCGCCCAGGCTCGGCATGACCCCGCAAATACCGGCTGGGATCAACTCAAGCATATACATTCCACCCCATCCTTCCAGAATACCAACTTCGCCGGAAGTTTTCTGGACGATGGCTTCTACCTTAGAGGCCATCAGTGGTTCCTCAAGCTTGATGTAACGAAAGTGCGGGTGAACATGGTGTAGGTTTGAGATAAATTCCAAGCTTACCGTCGGCCCGCCGGGATTGAAATCCTGAATGACCAGAGGAATATCAATCGCGCTCAGGATTCGATCGAAGTAGCGGAAAATATCGCGCTCTCCCAGAGGGAATAAACGAGGAACGGATACGGAGACAGCGTTCGCTCCCGCCCGTTGGATATCGAGAGCGGTTTCCTTTGCCTGCTTTGCAGAGAAGGCATTAACCTGCCCAATCACCGGGATTCTTCCGCTTGATTGTTCAATCGCTTCCACAATGGCACGACGCCTTTCCTCTTCTGAAAGCTTGTAAAACTCGCTGGCATAAGCAGGAAGGCACAGGGCACAAGCTCCGCTGGCGCATGCAAAGTCGATCAGGGCTCGCAGGCTTTCCCAATCAACTTCCTGGTTATCCTTAAACGGTGTTGGAATAATCGGAACGATTCCTTCGACTTGGAACTCTGGATGGTTAATCTCCGCCTTTGCCATGGACCAAACTCCTATGCTATCGATAAGTTTTACGTTTCCTGAGCCACCCTGTAATTCACACACTCATGCGCTGCGTTTCTATTCAATCGCCGGTGATCCGGCAACAGAGACCTTCGCACCCGGGCCTTCCTTATCCCACACGGTAATCAGCAATGTACTCCCAAACATACTGATCCTGCCCCTCAGCGGCCCATGGCCCAGCCTCTCTCCGAGCCAGATGACGACAATCGGAAGACCAAAAAATGTAATCAGGTAATTTGACAAGGCCGATTGGACGGCGTCAAGTTGTTTCAGCGCCTTCAGGAACAGAACCATAGAAAGAGAATTGTGAAGGATGGTCAATTACCCGTCTCTTCACCCAAGAACTCGGATGTGTGGGAACAGGCTACCTCTTTCGGCCATCACCAGCGGCAAATACCTTTCAGGCACCTTCTTGCAATGCTATTGTGACTCAGCAAAAGATGCAAGTGATGGAAGTTGGTCTCCTTCATGAGAAGATTCCGAAAACGTCAACAGCCGGCTCTGCATCCGGCGCCAGTACTCATACTCTGCGTTCCACCTTCCGATCGCAGAAGCAAGTCGATAAGGAGTATATTCAGCCAGCCAAGCTGAGCGGTATTCTGCGCGCAGCTCGGTGATAGCGTCCATCAAGTCAACCAGGCGTGAGTGGTCCTGGTAGATCACCATTGAGCCCCACTCATTCCACCACATTTCGCTGCTCGGACGTGTCGGGCCCAGCCGCTGCCATAACTCCTCAAGTTCCGGCGGGGTCTGGAATTTCTGTCCCGCATAGTCCAGCAACCGGCTTCCAAACAACAGGCTTTCGAGCGTGGTCCGGTCACCACCCACAGCGATGGCATGATCCAAACGTGCTTCAGCATCTTCAGCCAGAAGGCGGGACTGCCGAAGATCCCTTTGATCCGCGGTGCATTTCTT
>JAJYJL010000042.1 GCA_021789565.1 Acidobacteriota bacterium | reverse complement strand
CGTTTTATTTCCACCGGCGCCCGCGAAGTCCACGCTCGGAGGACATTAGTCGGACAGGGAACCTCGTCACCACCTTAAAGTTGATTCCGGATGGTCTTTAGCGGGACATCTCTGCGGCGCGGTCAGCTCAGAGGAATGCCCAGGAGAACTTCTATGGGGACGGGTTTGCCGCTCCGGATGGCGGGCTGGAATTTCCATTTGGAAAAGGCGGCCACAGCAGCCTGGTTGGCGACGTTTTGCACTCCCTGGTAAACTGTCAGGTTCTCAACGGAGCCGTCTGCACGAATGAAGCCGTGAAGTATGATCATCATCTTCTTCTCTTCCATGGTCAGATCAGGGCGGTGAAAATCAAATCGCTTCTCAACGGCCGGCGGCACGATGCCGAAATCAATCTGGAGAGTAGCGCCATTCTGTTGTTGCCTTGGTACGGCATTCGGACTATTCACCATTGAATATTGCAGGATCCAGTTTTTCAGCGGCATAGGGAGAAAGATGGTGTAGATCTTGCCACCCTTGAGGACCCCGAATATGTGCAGTCCGCCTCCTCCCACGGGTCCTGCGGTCACGACCATGGCAATGCGGTTCTTCGGTGGGGGACGAAGGATGGGGAAAACAAGTTTTGCAAGTGTGCTTGCCGGCAAGCGGCCATTGTTGGCGGTCCCGGCGGTTCCCGGATTTCCACTGCTGGAGACGCCCAGCCCGTTGACGCCTGCGCCGCCTCCGCCTCCGCCGATGTGCCCTGTGCCGGTTCCCGAACTGGCATCGCCTCCGTTGCCAGGGCCTCCGGTACCGCCAGACGGGCTCCCATTTTCACTGCCGTTGGGTGTTCCGGCATGGGTACCTGATGGCGAGATTGAAAAAGCACCGTAACGATTTCCGGCGGGGATGCTCAGCTTATTACTTGGCGGACCGGGAGTCAGGCTGAGTGACAGCAAGCTCGCGACGGATCCGTTTGACGTGGCCTGAACCCCCTGTGTTGCCACAGCCGTGATGTCCAGAGCTTTGGGGGCTACCTTCTGGTTCTGGAGCGTTGGGAGTGGTGGTGGCGGGACAGGAATCGCCGGCATATTCGGCATATCCGAAGCCGGGATGGTTAAATCCGGCGGCTTCATCGAAACAACTGTAGTCTTAGGGATCGTCAGAGATTTCAACGTAGTTGGGACCGGGAGCTTAATGGGAGGCGGAGGAACCACCGGCGGCGGTCCGGGCACCGGCAAAGATCCGCCGAGCACTACGTTTGGAAGACGCAAGTTGATGTTGATCTTCTTGGCCGGATTAACACGGGGCTGAATGATCGTTTGGAAATTGTTGTCGGGATTGGGCGGATTCGAGACGACCGTTGCGCGGGGATGATACGCGGTGCTTCCCTTCGCGGGAGGTTTGTTGGCCTCGGTGCCTTTTCCCGGTTGGCCCCCCGGCCCCGGCGGTTTTACGGACGGAAGGTCCTTCGGCAGTTCAATTTCGTGGAATTCATAAACAATTCGCGGCATCCGAAGGGTTTCTGCCGGGCGCGGCAACAGGAGCAGGAAAGGCACTTCCAACAGAAAAAAGACGACTGAGAAATGGAGCAGGCACGAAGATAGGAAGGCTGTCAATCTGGGCCCGCCGCGGGCCCCAACTTCTTCCCGCCCAACAATCAGGGGTTGCGGCGGCGGCGTCTTCAAAAATAGGGACTTGAAGCCGCTGCGGATGGCTCGTCTGCGCGGCTCGTGGGAAAGAAGCCGGAAACCGGGTATATGATGGCCATTCCCTGCAATGTGCTGATAAACGACCGGTGACAGGGGCGGGTGTTTCCGCAGCAATGTTGCCAATCCACCGGTCAGAACTTTGCGCCTGGGTTCGTGCGACAAAAGACTGATTTGAGGGATCTTGTGGTTGTTGCCGTTGCCGTTCTGGCTGGAGGCAGCCTGCTTCCCTGGGGCAGGGATCCTGCGCAGTAACGTGGCGAGACCACCCCTCAATGCCTTGTGGCGAGGTTCGTGCGACAACAGGTGGAGTTGTGGCGCGTTTTCTGGCGCCATTATTGTATTATCCCCACTTGACTTTACTTAACCTGATTCTCCACGCTTGTGAGGTCCCCCTCCCGGACCGGCACTCCAGTATATAGCAACTCGGGTTCCTTTTATTATCAAATTGTTTGCTGACCCCTTAATAATCAATCTGATCTATGACTTGCGGGAAAATACCAGATGTCTTCTGAGCAAAATGTGTCTCTTCTTTGGAACATACGGGGGAAATTCATGAGTGATTTAATGAACACACGTTCACATTTGTGTGCACAGATTTTCCGGCACCTTGCTTATAGGGTGGCCAAACCATAGTATTCGGGCCAGGTAAATGGCCCGCATCAGGTAAAGATTGCCTGCGTTTTGACCGAATACGGCCTATCGGAAGGTCTCCGGAAAAGCAATAGGCACAGTTGGCTCCGTGCAACCAGTGAGCAAACCCTTTTCAGGGGTGGAAAATCAGGAAGCCACTGACTGTTTGGATGATAGTCTCCGCGGTCTTTTTCGCGGCAGCTTTTCCTTTGCTGGAGGGTACATACAGAATGTCGTTCCCCGCTATTACCGGATCAGGGGCTTGGTTCTTCAGCACCTTGTCCAGGTCTACGGGAGTATCGACATGCGTGCCGTCCGGCTTTGTGTGGATGATCCGCGCATTATGCTTGGCCGCATTGGAATCCAGACCCTGCGCCATTGCCAGAGCTTGGATAGCGGTAATCGAGTCACGATCCTCAAGGACAAAACCTCCAGGTCTGCGCACTCCCGCTCCCGCAACATAAATCACATCGGCTTTGGCAACGGCGATAATGTCATGAGGCCTTATGGGAATGTTCAAGTCGGTTGACTGAGTATAGAGCAGGTCTTTCAGATCGATGCCAATCTTGTCGGGCGACAACAGTCGCATGCCCGGAACGATTTTCAGGTCCCCAAACCCTCCCGGCCTGGTGATGTAGACGGTCTTGCCGGCAGCCGCAGTTGAGCGTTTGGCAAGCCCTCCGGCCAGTGAAAGCATCTCCACAAGCGAGCGTGGGCCCGTGATCTGGTAAAGCCCCGGTTTTTCAACCGCCCCAACAATGGAAACAGGTCGTGCCTGAAACTGCTGGACGAACACGCTGACTTGCGGGTTCTGGACAAGGGTTTTTCCGAGTGCCGCTTCAAGCCGGTCACGTAGCTGGTCGGCCGTCAAACCTGACGCTTGCATACGTCCCAACAAGGGCATGGCAATCGTGCCATCGTTTGCGACTCGCACAGTCTGATTGAGGTCCGGCACATCGAAAACCGTAATCTGGAGTACGTCCTCAGGCCCGATCACATAATCATCGGAGGCGACGTTCGTAGTGCTTGTAGTAGAAGTGTTGTGCGTGGTTGGAGTTGGCTCTTTTGTTTCAGTCATGGCTGTGGAAGGGATGGGAGCCACTCTTTCCAGATCCTGCCCGAACAGGCGAGTTGTTCCCGCTGGAGCCAACGCCATGCCAGCGGCACAGATGATGCCTGCACAAGCTCTGAAGTATGGTTTCATCATGTCCCCTCCTGCCACTCCGGACGCCTCGAACCCGCGATACCGCAATCAGTCGGGGCGGATCCCGTAAGACAGCGGTTGCAAATTTCAAGCGTATCAAAGGCTGTTTCGCGCTGTCAATCAGCCGTGGAATCAGCCGGGAAATTCTGTCCCACCGCCGTTATTTCATTCAGAAACAATTAAAGAAATGCAAATTCTGAGAGGTCAGGAATCGCGGCAAAGTGCGAGACAAATAACTTCCTCCAGTGTATGATGCCTGCTCAGCCCAACAGCAGATGTTTCATGTGAGAAAAGCCGGAAAAGGGGGTCATTAAAAGCGGTGAAAAATTTGATAACCAAGATTGGATATTTTGTTTTCTGTTTCATTCTACTGGGTAGCGTGTCCTTTGGACAGTTGCCGGAGGCCCCTCCGAGTCCCGGGCCGGATGCGCGTTATAAAGCTGACATCCTTATCATGGTGGCCCACCCCGATGACGAGAGCGTGATTGCAAGTTTTCTGGCCCGCGAAGCCGTTGACGGGCACAAAAGGATTGCGGTGACTTTTGGGACTTGCGGCAATGCCGGGGGCAACACGGTCGGATATGAGCAGGCAGCGTCTCTCTGCGCGGTGCGTCAAATAGAAGTCCGCCGCGCGCTGGCTTCTCTCGGTGTCATGAACGTCTGGTTCCTGGGCGGCGTGGACACAGCGAGTCAGAGTCCCTTGATCTCCCTTGAAACCTGGAATCATGGCGCCGCTCTTGAGCGGGCCGTGCGATATGTTCGCCTCACCGAGCCGGATGTGATCATTTCCTGGCTGCCTGACTACGCCGACGGAGAGAATCACGGTGATCACCAGGCCGCTTCCGTGATCGCCAACGAGGCATTTGACTTGGCTGGAAACCCGCTCGTCTTTCCTGAACAGGTTGCCGCGCCTTATAACTACAAGCTGATTGGAAACCTCACCGAAGGCTTGCGCCCCTGGCAGGCGAAGAAGATCTACTTCTTTACCAACGCTACTCACCATGACTGGATCAAAGGTCAAGGACCGGTCTATGATGCAACGGAAGTTTCTCCCTCGAAGCACGTCCCTTATTATGAACTCGGTGCTACGGAACTGAGTTACCACCAGACCCAGGAAAATGCCGGCCCGCAGGGCAGGGAAGCGGTCTATAAAAGCATGGTCGACCACTTCAAGCACCCGGTTCAGTTTATTCTTGGCAAGTCGCTGGTGGGCGGTTCACGGACCGCAGACATTTTCGAAGGTATAACTCCCGGGCCAATTCCCTATCACGCGCCAGGCGTCTATCAACCGAAACAACATGAGGGCGTATCGGTTGAGCTTGGAGGTCCTTATCTCTTCTATCAGCGTTTCTGGAAAGCTCACGGACTGGAGCATCTGGCGTCTCTTTACGCGCCGGAAGCAGGAGTCGGGCCGGGCATGGAGGTCAGCGTTCCTCTTATTATTCGAAATGACACAGATTCCGCAGCGAAAGTGAGCCTGACTGCGGCAATCCCGTCAGGATGGAAAGAGGAGTCGGGATCAGCGGTCTACCCGATTGCCGCACATGATTTCTATCCCATTCAGGCCAATCTCGCTGCACCCGATGGTGCCAGGCCGGTGTGGCAGGAGATCACGTTCAAGGCTGCGGTTGATGGAAAGGCGGTGGGCTCTGTGACCCTACACGTGAGCGACACTCCGAGCGGACCTGTTGCAACGCTGCGCAAGTAAATGGCGCGGCATTTCCGTGCCGGGTTTTTGGGTGAACCCGGCGCGCGCTCTCGGCGGAGACACGTTGAACTGCTTTTCTGCCGGAGTTGAGCCCAGGGTTGCGATTTCTTTTCAGGCTGCAGCGTGTTTCGGTTGAAGATGAGTTGTCACCGCCCGCACGATTTCGAGCGCGGAGAGCGGTTTTTCAAGGTAATCAACAGCCCCTAACTGCATCGCCTCCAGATAACACCCCACATCATGATACCGGGACACGATGACCACAGGCCGGTAGCGGTCGGCGGCCATGGAATGTTCCAACACCAGACGGCCTCGAAAGTCCGGTCCTCCCTGGCTGACAATGATACAGTCGAATTTTCCCGTCCCCATAAGGTGTGCTGCCTCCGCAAAATCCGAGGAAACCTTTACTTCAAAGCCGCTGTCGTGCAGCATTCGGCGATAGTGGTCCCGATCTCTTGTATCTTCATCAACCAGCAGTATTCTGGTCCGGTGAAACATTAGACCATGTCCGGGTATTCTCTTTTGCGTGCTGATCGCTTGCATTTTCAACCCCTTCCTTGCTGGTTATCAACTTGGCTTTCTGGTATTTCAGAGACCGCACGCGGCCCCCGATGGTTGCGTTTGCAGGGTTTACGTTTTTCCCAGGTGAACCAGGAGATCCTGAGAATTGTTTTCCGAATTGCTAGCTAAGCGCCTTGACACAGCCAGACACAGCGTTGCGCCAAGCACATTGGGTGGGCCGAATCGCCGTTCTTCCACTGAGCTTTCGAGAAGCGTAAAATGTGCAGGAATAGTTTTGTTGCGTCTTAGACCCGTTATTGACCACTTGCCATTCCTCGATTGAGGACGAAGAAATATTTGCCAGTGCTCCCCAACGTATTCTTAGACTCGCGCAGGCTGCTGAAGGATGTACGAATTCCGCAAAAGTTTGTCAAGAAAGTGCAAGAATTCCCTTCGTCCCGGAATATTCCCACTTATCTGATTTGTGCATGGCCAGGAAAAACCCCAGGTATGTGTTGATTTTCGGCTCTGGAGCTGGTCCCCGCATTGCCTGGAGACGTAGAATAGCCCATCGCACCAGATGACTCCGATCGTAGGTCTTACTTCAAGGATGCAGCGTCAATCGACCGTCGCCGCGGCGTCAGCAGCCTCCGCAGCTCTTTGCGCAATCTGGCGCGCGCCCGACAAGCGTAAGCTTTTACGGAACCACGGCTCAGCTTCAGCCGCCTGGCGGTTTCTTCGATGGAATAGCCCTCAAGATACCTTAAATGCAGCACCTGCCGGGCCCGTGCAGGCAGCCGGCGCAGCGCCTTGTTCAGCAATCCCCCAGCTTCCGTGCGGGCAATCCGGGAGTCGTGTTCGACCCTTCCATCCTGGAATGCCGCGGGAGACTCTTCAATCCTGCCGGTGGGACCCGCCTCTGGCGCGAGTGGAACATTATGGCGCCGTCTGCGCAGGGTCATGATGGCTTCATTCAAACCGATACGGACAAGCCAGGTGGACAATTGTGCGTCGCCGCGGAACTGTGATAAGTGGGTGAATCCTTTCAGCAGGGTTTCCTGCAAAACGTCTTCTGCGTCGTGATGGTTTGAGGTGATTTCCAGCGCACGCCTGTAAATAACCGGAGCAGCGCGTTCGGTCAGCGCCTGAAAAGCATCGGGATCGCCGGCTTTTGCTGCTTCCAACAGGTCAGTGGGGGATGCGAAATGACGGATGTTCGTACTGGTCTCAGGAGTGCCCATCGTAAGCCTCCAATTGAAACCGCAAATTCCGGGAGACGATGGGCAAGTATTCAGAGCAGCCCTGTCTCCTCACACCGACACAGCACGGGTCAGGTCCACAGGTGTAACTCCACAACTTTGGTTCGCACCTGATTATCAACCTTCCGGTCAGGCAGTTCAATAGGGTTTTTACCTGACTGGATCGGATTATTACGGACTCTGCCTGACTTTTATTGGGGTGAATACCGGGGGTTAACCCCTATTAAGACGGGCCGGACGGTATATCCAGTTGTTCGCGATCCATCCCGCAATGGCCCACTCTCCGCTCGGGCTGCGGTGGGGAACTTCTCAGGTCTGAAGTCGCAAATCTGCCGTCATAAGCTGCAATCAGGCCTTGTCTCAAGTGGTGGACGGTTGTCCCGAAATTCTACCGCCGCGTTCCAGCGCGTCACGCAGCATTTCTTCCACGTCGCCCATCTGTTCGCCCAGCAGGTTAAGCTTGCGCGCCAGGCCATGGATCTGCGCCTCGGAACGCCGGTTTACGTCGAAATCGAGTTCGCCGCGCAGTCGGTCTTTGGCGTCCTGGCGATTCTGGCTCATCATGATGACTGGAGCCTGGATGGCCGCCACCATTGAGAGAAAAAGGTTTAGCAGAATAAAGGGATACGGGTCCCAGGCCCTTGCGCCCAGATGCGTGTTGACGGCGGTATAGAGCGCCAGCATCATCAGGAACACGATGATAAAGGTCCAAGAGCCGCCGAACTGCGCTACGGTGTCGGCAACGCGCTCACCGAAGGTGGCCCGACGTTCGATAATCTCATTCGCGTTGCGCGTGGCGCGTTTGCGCACCAGTTGCTGAGCGGCGTGAAACTGGCGGCCCAGCACGGTCAGCATATCCATGCCGGCCAGCGGCTTGCGCTGCAAAAGGACCGCGATATCGTCGCGGCTCACCTCCAGGCACTCCACATCTTCCACGGCTATGGCGCTGGTCTGGTGGGGTGTCTCCTCCAGCATGGAGGCGAAGCCGAAAAACTCCCCGTGCGTCGGCTCATCCACCACAACTTCCTGGTTGTCTTCGTCTACAATGGTCAGGCGTACGCGCCCGGCGACCACTACGTAGGCCGTGCCGCCAGGGTCTCCCATTTTGAAAATGCGCTGCCGTGGAGCAAACTTTTTCTCTTCCACCTGGCTGGCCAGCACTGCTGCTTCGTCTTCGTCAAGCAGCGCAAAAAGTGGAACATGCATTAAGGTTTCAGGGTTGACCGCCATAAATCACCTCGCCCTCTGGAAGTTGGAACTCAGGACTTGAAGGTTGCTGATATGCTTGATTCGCAGTTGAATTTTAACCGCGGGCATCTTAAAGGGAAAGGGAATAACAGAAACGCAAATGACAGCTGCGTGGAGTCGCCCGGCAGGGCAAGAACCGCATTGCCTGCCTGATCAAGTCACAGAGGGATGAGTTTGCCCGGTGGGCTTGGCGGGTCTGCAAGGGGACGGAAACGCCCGCGCTGTCCGCCAGGATATGCAATCTGTGGTTTTCGGCCCCCAATCTGGAATCACCTGCAGCGTGCCCGCGAAGCCTCCGTGCCGAGCGCCGGATGGCGCATCGCACAAACAAGGGCCGAATGTCATCCGGGATCATTTGCCTTTTGATTCGGGTCCAGTGTATGTTATCGCGGGCGCAGAATTGATGCGCGTACTCGGGAACTAATCCCACAACTGAGGTTTGCTGAGATGACCGAGTCGATACATGAAATGCACGAGCACGCCGAAAAGGCGCGAGAGGAGTCGGGGCTGGTGATGGCCACTTTCACCATGTCGCTGATGGCCGTTGTAATTGCTGCGATTTCCGTCCTCGGCCACCGTGCCCACACGCGGACCCTGCTGGATCAGACCAAGGCCGCTGACGCCTGGGCTGAATACCAGGCCCGGAACATCCGCCGCCACAACAACCAGCTCTTCATCGACCTTTACTCTATCGTGGTGGTCAAGAACAATGCCCAGGCCGCAAAGCTGGAGCAGAAATACGGCGCCGATGTGCAGCGCTACGAGAAGAGCCTGGGCGAGACCCGCAAGCGCGCGGAGGATTTTGAGGCCGACGCGCTGCTCTATGAGGCCAAGGCGACCCGCTTCGATCTGGGTGAGGTCTTTCTGGAAGCGGCGCTGGTTATCACCTCAATCACACTGATCACCCGGAAAAAGTTGTTCTGGGGAATGGGCTCCGTGCTGGCGGCCGCTGGAATCGTGGTTTCGATCAGTTCCATGTGGGTGCATTGACCACCCCGCCTCCGGACTTTGCCATTCTGCGAACTTCAACCTGCGATTTACAATCCCACGGAGTTTCCTCCGGTAACCCTGGCCTCATTAGCGGCGGCAAGCACACGGTTAATCAAAGTCGCAATTGACCGCATTCTATCTCCGTAGACGACGGCCCGGCAGGGTGATACTTTTGAGGCATTCGGGCGCCATGCCCCGTGTTCGATGGCGGCAGGAATCGCCGCATGCCTGCGCAAAGCGCGGAACAAATTGCCCAGGCAGACGCTCAACAAAGGAGAGATGAAATGCTTTTCGAGGTAAGAAGACGGCATGTGACTATCAAGCTCAGTGACCATAATCTCCTCAACGCAGAGGTTCGCGGAGAAGAAAATCAAGGGCTTTGGCTCACGAAGACAGCGGACACATCACTTCCTGAATTTCCTGCGGACGTACAGGAGCCCATCATCTTTGTTCCCTTTGCCCAGATCGTCTGGATGGTCACATCTTCCGCCCGCCAGGCTGAAAGGTGAGTCGGCAGTCGTTGAAGGGGCTGTAGAGCAGGCCCTTGTGATAGATGGCGTGCGGCACCCGTCTTCTACGGAAGCTGCCGGCAATCAGCTTTCAGGCTTTAGGTTGTGGTGGCTGCTTTATGCCGGCACACGCCTGCAGACGCGGCCGGCCAATCTCGCCGCTACCGCGGGCAGCAAATTGCAAGCCACGGACAATGCCCTTTTTTGTCCACGGGAATCTAAGGGCGGCAAGAATCTGCCTTCAGAAAATGGCTGGCCGATGCTGCTGGCCCCAAGTCAGCCTGGGTTGTGGATCTACCTGGCCCTTTTAATTCCTTGGGCGTTGACCCGTGCGGCATTCACGTTCCTGACTTCAACGCTCTGGCTCGTGAAGGTTATTTCCTCGAGCTGGCGGCCACCACTCCTGCCGCTGCCTGCGCCCAGGTGGAAGATTATTTCCGCCAGACCTGGATTGACGTGGCCCTGGTGATCGGGACGGAGGCAACATTCTCCTACATTGGCGACTGGGCCTTGCGTGCCAAACGCTCCGGGTCCCTGCTGGTGGAGATCAATCCCAGCCCCACCGTATTGACGCCGTTCACCGATGTCAGACTTGAGGGCAAGGCAGGAGAAATCCTGAAGGAAGTGGGAAAGGGTCTTTCTTTCAACCGTGCCCGCTGATCATAAATCTTTCCCAGGACGCGGCTGTAGCGGCAGTCCATGACCGGTGGTTTTCCAGCGTTTCGCGTAGCTCCGGCCTTTCGCCATTTCGTGCGCGGACCATATGTGCCGTATTCAGGCATACATGCGCCACACAATTTTCTGTCGCCGGCCGGACATTCACATGCCAAGCCTCATACCTTGGGCAGAGAGTGCGTCGTCATGGTGGGGGAGAAAAAACTTGACAATTGTCGGCTAGTGTGGTAGCCTTGTCGTTGTGGCGGAGTGGTAAGCCGGAGCGATGCGGTGGCGGAAACCAACAGTCTGTTCAGACTTTCAATGTTCCGTAAGTCATTGAAAACATGTGGAGGCGATTTAGCCCTAAAATTGTGTGGGACAAAATAATTTTATTTTTCAAAAACGAACCCGAGAAGTTATTGAAAACAAAGGATCGGCACTAAAAAACGAACCCGAACGAACCCAAAAGTGAAGCCGGGAAGTTGTTGAAAACACGTAGATGTGGAAAAAGCGAACCCAAAACGAACCCAAAAACGAACCCGGCCATGTTGTTGAAAATAAACGATGGCGAAAAACGAACGTAAAAGCAAACCGAAGAAACGCTCCCGGAATCAAAACCCTGTGATAATCGCGGGCTAGCCCTGCTTCCAGCCATGCGGTCGCTGCATTCCTGAACTGTTTCGCCCGCCGTCACGCGCAAAGATAGTGGCTGGATTTCAGCTTTGTCAATCGACTATTGTGGAGAGAGCAATCATCCATAGCGGTGAAAGGAGCGTCATGAAAGTTGTTGATCCGGTTTGCAGGATGACGATTGAGTCTGAGAAGGCGGCGGCTACCAGCCAATACAAGGGCCAGACCATTTACTTCTGCGCCCCCGGCTGCAAGGTGAAGTTCGACAAAGAGCCGGAGAAGTACCTGGGTAAGTAGTGTGGAGATGCGGGTGTGCCCGCCCGAGTCAGACGACGGTGACGGTCACGACCTGCTGGCCCGTGGCGCCGTCGGGGAAAGTGGATGTGGGTCTGGAGCCTTCAACGCGGCCTGTGCCGTCAACAGCGCGGACGCGGACGCGATACTTGCCGCGTTTCGGGTTCACCCAGGTGTACTTCCAAAAGGTCCACACGATGGGCGAGGGGTTGCTGAAGATGGCCGTGGGCGTCCAGGTCTTGCCGTCGTCAAAGCTGATGTCAATGGATTTGATCCCGTTCAGATTTCCGACGGCGTAACCTGCAAACTCAAAGTTACGAGCGGAAATTTTGGCTCCGTCTTTAAGATCGGTAAAGCGCGCGTGCGCCCAGCGCTCACATTCGTCGGACCATCCCTGGCTTTCCCAGTAGCCAAGATGCGGCTTCTTGAGCAATTCAATGCGCGTGACCCACTTGGGCTGCTTCATGCCGAACTTGCCGGGGATGAAGATTCGCACCGGATAGCCGTGAATGGGCGAGAGGTCCTCGCCGTTCATCTGCCAGGCGAGAAAGTTCTCCTCGTTCCAGAGGCGTTCGAGCGTGTGCCCCGTGGAGAAGCCATCGGCGGCATAAATGGCCGCGTGGGTCGCATCGCCCGAAGGCGTTGCGCGCTGCAGCAGCGGCTTGAGCGGCGTTCCGGCCCACTTCGCGTTGCCCAGTGCCGTGCCGCCAACAGGGTCGGAGATGCACTCCAGCGTGTAAACCTTCTCGATTCGCGGGAGCTTGAGCAGGTCCTTGTAGTTAAGCGTGAAGGGATGCTCCACCAGACCGTCAAACTTGAGCTGCCACTTGTCGCGGTCGACGGCAGGCGTTCCGCCTTTGGAGGTGATATAAAATTCGTCGTTGGGCGTGATGGCCATCAGGGTGGCCTGGCTGCCAAAGCGCTCGTAAGCTTTGACAGAAAGCCCTCCGGGATCACGCATGCCGTTCATCCAGCGGCTGGTGAAGGCATATTCAAGCAGCCCGATTCCGCCCGCGACTGCGCCGATGATCAGTGTTCTCCGTTGCATGGTGCTATGTTAGATATCTGTTCGAGCCCCGAGGTTCCATAATATCGCGAAGGGTGGAGGTTTGGCTCGAGTAATTCGTCCCAAAGCACAGCAGTCGCCGGCCGCACTCCGGCCCGGCGGGCGGCCGATAGTCTTTGGCAGGGCGGAACAAGCGCGCATGGTGAATGCCATCTGGGTGTGGAACTATCGCTGTTCATCGGTGTTCATGGGAGGTTGCCGGCCTGTGTCTGTGGCGGTAATGCTTGAGCAAAACGGATGTAAGGTCAGTCGGCGCGAGGTGATCTCTCAAGGCGGGTTTCGCTCGGGACCGATTGTGGCGCATTTTGTGGCGGAGGGAATGTGACGGACGAAACGCCTCGCGTGAATCACCGCTGGCAATTCTGCTCGCGGTGTAACCACATGATGTTTGAGTATTACGCTTCGCCTGACGGGCACTTCGGCCTGGCCAGCCTTTCCGGCAGCAAGGAGGTTGAAGGGCTGTCGCCGCGCCGTGAAGTACTATGCCTGAAGTGTGGTGCGCGCTATCGTTTGCTTGACCGTCTGGATGCCATGGGGCAGGCAGTGAACCGGGTATGACACAGGCCTTCGGCACTGGCCGCGGTTTCGTCGCAATGGAAGAAATTCGACTGACACCGGATACCATTGGCGCTTATCTTTCGGAGCGCGGGCTGGCTCGCGATCCAGCAGCGCTTTCCATTCAGGAGCTTGGCGGCGGGGTCTCTAACCTTGTTTCTCTGATCGAGGGCCCCGGTATTCGGTGGGTGGCCAAGCAATCGCTCGGCAAGCTGCGCGTGAAAGACGATTGGGCCTCGCAGCGCGAAAGGATCTTCCGCGAGGCGGCAGCCATACAGTCGCTTGAGTTTATACTGGACGGCGCTGTGCCACAGGTGGTCCACGTTGATCGGGAGAACTTTCTTTACCTGATGACCGCCTCGCCGGAGGGTTCCGTGGTGTGGAAGAAGTTGTTGCTGGATGGGCAGATCAGAATGGAAGCTGCGGCGGCAGCGGGGCGCTTGCTGGCCACCATGATCACCGCCAGCCAGCGAGACCCGGCGTTCCAGAAACAGTTTGCCGACCGCACGGTGTTTGACGAGCTGAGGATTGATCCGTATTACCGAACGACTGCGGCGAGGGATTCCGAGGCTCGCGAGGCACTGGAACAACTGATCGAAGACTCGTGGAAGATTCAGACTTCGCTTGTCCACGGCGATTACAGTCCGAAGAACATGCTGATGCTGGGCGACGACATTTTCCTGATTGATTTTGAAGTGGTGCATTGGGGTGTCCCGGCCTTTGATTCGGCGTTTCTGCTGAACCATCTGATGCTGAAGTCGTTCTATCAGCCGCGTTATGCGGAACTCTATTTCCGGGCTGCTCAGGTATTCTGGCGGTCGTTAATTTCCGGACTTGTCAGTGCTTCGATGGTGGATTTTGAGGGGATGACGGTGCGGCACCTGGGCGGGCTGATGCTGGCGAGGATGGACGGGAAATCGCCCGTGGAGTACATCCGGGATGAAGGAACCAAATCCCGCGTGCGGCGCACTGCGCAACGCCTGCTCACTGAGCGGCCGGTGAAATTCGAGTCGGCGCTGGAAATCGTTGGTCAAAATGTTGCAGAAACATAATTCGATTGCAATAACAGGAGCCTGAATGGCCAGAATCGTCGGAGTCCATGCGCGTGAAGTGCTTGATTCGCGAGGTGATCCCACGCTTGAAGTTCAGGTGGCGCTTGAAGACGGGGCAAAAGGTGTTGCGATTGTGCCTTCTGGCGCCTCAACGGGCACGCACGAGGCGGCGGAACGTCGCGATGGCGAGATCAACCGCTATCACGGAAAAGGCGTAACCATGGCCGTCAAGACCGTTGACTGGGAGATCGCCCAGATAGCTGTCGGGTTGGATGCATCGGATCAGACGCTTGTGGACGACACCCTGATCCGGTTTGACGGCACTCCGAACAAACGGCGCCTTGGGGCGAATGCTGTCCTGGGAGTTTCGATGGCGGTAGCGAGAGCGGCGGCAAACTCCGCCCGGTTGCCACTGTATCGCTATCTGGGAGGAGCGGCGGCGAATGAGTTGCCGGTCCCCCTGGTGAACATCTTGAGCGGAGGAATCCACGGCGGCGGAAACATCGACTTCCAGGATTTCATGATGGTCCCGCTGCGGGCCGCGACATACTCCGAAGCGCTTGCCGACGTTAACGCCGTTTACCGGGCAACCAAGGCGGTTCTGGTGGAGTGGGGCGTCTATCGTGCCGGGGGCGCGGATGAGGGTGGATATGCTCCGGCGCTGAAAACGAATGAAGCCGGTTTTGATCTCATGGTTGAAGCCATAAAGCGCGCAGGACTGGAACCCGGAAAGGACGCTGCCATAGCGGTGGATGTGGCCGCAAGCCATTTTTGCCGGCGTGGAAGCTATCACCTGCAAGTTGAGGATGAAGAACTGGCTGCGGATGACCTGGTGGAAAGGCTCGCAAACTGTGTGGACCGCTACCCGATTCTTGCTATTGAAGACGGGTTGGATGAGGAAGACTGGGAAGGCTGGAAGGCGCTGACGGACCGCCTCAGCGACCGGTGCCATCTGATTGGCGATGACTTGTTTGCGACCCACGCAGAAAGGCTGGAACGTGGAATCGAATCCGGAGTGGCCAACGCCGTTCTGGTGAAAATCAATCAGATTGGGACTTTGACGGAGACGCTAGACGTGGTCAGCCTGGCGCGGCGCAATGGTTACCAGCCGGTAATCAGCGCGCGCTCCGGAGAAACCGAAGATGATTTCATCGCGGACCTTGCCGTGGCGACGGGAGCGTCGCTCATCAAGATTGGCGCCATCACGCGTTCTGAGCGGCTTGCCAAGTATAACCGTCTGAAGCGCATTGAGCAGGAACTTGGCCGGCATGCCTTATACCGCGGGGCGGAAGTTTTCTCCGGTGTTCTTGAGGCGAAATCCAGTTAGTGGCACTATAAGGATTAAGGAGTACAAGGTCAACAACAGAACTTTTCGTGTGAACGGCGCGTCTAATGATTGTGCGCTTCCGAGCAAAATGGAGAGCCGTACGTTCGGGCGGCAAACTGTGTCTGCGGGATCTGGACGATGAGTGAGAACCGAAAATGAGAAAGCTCGCAATCAAGGCGGGAAAGAGATTAGCTGGGCTGGCGATCATTTCCGCGCTGGCCCTGTCTCCCGTCCTTCTGTATGCGGTTGAGCAACTGAATTTCCGCCCGGGGTTCAACTTGTTTTCTCCGGCGCAGGACGTTGAGGTAGGAAAGCAGGCATCGGCGGAAGTAAATAAGCAGCTTCCGTTGGTTCGGGATCCCCAGGTTGTTCGATATGTGAATGATCTGGGCAAGAGTCTGGCGGCGGTTGCTCCAAATCAACCGGGGGGAGTGAAGTATTCGTGGACGTTCAGTGTGGTGAACAGCTCTGACATCAATGCCTTTGCGCTCCCGGGAGGCTTTATTTATGTGAACCGGGGAGCCATTGAAGCCGCGCAGGACGAGGCCCAGATTGCCGGCGTCATCGCCCACGAGGAAGGTCACGTTGTAATGCGGCATGGGACCCACCAGGCGTCTGAAATGGTGCTGGCGCAGGCCCCGCTTTCCATTCTGGCAGGGTTGCTTGGCCAGAGCTCGAGCGTGATGAGCCAACTCGCCCAGATTGGCCTGAGCTTCGGCGTAAATTCCATTTTGCTGCGGAACTCGCGCAACGCGGAATCTCAGGCGGATGAGGTGGGGACCTATATCCTCTATCAGGCAGGATATGATCCATACGGCATGGCGCAGTTTTTCCATACTATTGAGCAAAAGTATCCGCAGAAGACGATTCAGTTTTTCTCCGATCACCCGAACCCCGGGAATCGTATACAGAATGTTGATGATGAGATTCCTAAGCTGGGCCCAAAGAAAGATTGGAAGACCGACAGCCCTGAGTTTGAATCTGTTAAACAGAGACTTCAACGTATGCCCCAGGCTCCGAAACCTGCACCGCAGAAATAGTTGCCATGAGTGATCGTTTGCAAATCTTGCCGAATTCAATAACGGGATGGCCTCGAATAGACGGAGGCAGTTCCAGAATGTTTCTGGTGGTTCAAAAGTAATAACAAAAGGTGTGCGAGATGATATATCAAGTGAAAAGCAGAAAATCTCTTTCTAATGTTACGCGCGATC
>JAJYJL010000996.1 GCA_021789565.1 Acidobacteriota bacterium | reverse complement strand
CGAAGTGCCAGATTTGCGGGGCAGAGGAAAATCTTCAAGTTGACCATCGCGTGCCATACGAGGTCGCCGGCGAGTCTGCCGGAGGCAGCTCTACGAAGTTCTTGGTTCTTTGCGGTTCCTGCAACCGCAAGAAATCATGGAGCTGTGAGCACTGCCCAAACTGGACCGGCGAGCGCAGTATAACAGTCTGCGAAACCTGCTATTGGGCAGGGTCTGACAATTATTCGCATGTTGCGAAAGAGCAGCAGCGCAGAGCCGAGGTCGTCTGGCGAAAAGATGAGGTTTCGGATTACGAGAAGCTCCGCGAAAAAGCACGGCAGGCCGCCGAAGCGGTTCCTGAATACATCAAACGGCTACTACGGAACAGCTAGCCAAAAAGCAATGCCTGCGACGAGAAGTCTTGTAAGGTTAGAATTGACGGCCGATGGGCCACTGGAAGTAGATGAGACACATACAAGGATTCCACGGTAATATCTCTTCGTCCGTTTAGCGTGGCCTGGCTGGACCTGCCAACATCGAGCATGATCCTCTTTCCAAGGTGATCTGGCAAGGGGGTTCCATATGTCCGTTGTCCGCACGAACCATCGTAGCTCAGAATGAACGGGATTTGTTTACGGTTTAGCAACTCAAGCCCTTCGACAAGCTGGCCACGACTTACGCCGGCAATATATCGCTGGTCGCGTCCATCGCTGGTTCCTTGGTATGGTGGATCGAGGTAGAAAAAGTCTCCCTTAGTAGCATTTTGAAACAGCGTCATAAAGTCGCAATGGATAGCTCTGCACCTTGGTTTGAGAACTTGTTGAGCCGCGAGAATTTCAACCCGCATCGTGTCTGGATGAGTGCCCTTCCGCCGCTTATCGGGGGACTGATTGAACTCCCCCCGGGGATTGAACCGGACCGCGTTCTTCACGCATCTTGCCAACAGATAAAGCAGTTTCGCCGGATCGCGGTCCACGTTAAACTGCGATCGAATCTCATAGAACGCTTCTATCGGCCTCGTTCTTTCCTGTTGCCAAAGGGTGTCGTATCTCCGAGCAATTTCCTCGGGGCTGTTGAGAATTCCATCCCAAAGTTCAATTAGAGGCTTCAGAGAGTCTCCAATTACGTAGGAGGAAAACTTTCGCTGAGATGCAGCGGCCAGTGTAACGGCGGCGGAACCGGCGAAGGTTCAACAAGCCTCCGATACGAGTCTGCCGGAACATAGCTCAGGATTGCCCGCGCAAGCCGTCTCTTGCTTCCCTGGTAAGGAATCGGATGTGGGGCTGAGAATCTCATACTGTCACGCATTCAGTTTACAGGTGAAGAAGTTGGCTGGCACGACAAAAACCTGCGCATCGCATGCCGAATTCAAAGTACGTTCCCGGATTGAAAAGGCCTGATCTGAAAATGGACATTCTCGGCCGCCCTGGGCAGTCTACTGGTAGTTGTCCACGGCCTGTGCAAAAAGTTGCTCCGTTCCCTCTCGTCCGCCTTACACTGTCTCTGATCACCCGAGATCCGCCATGCCTGTGGCTCAACTCACCCTCGAGATTCGTATCGAGCACGCCCAGTCGCTCAAGGATCGCCGCCAGGTTGTCCGCTCCCTCAAAGACCAACTGCGCCAGGGCTTCAACGTCTCCGTGGCCGAGCTCGACGAGGCTGTCGCCTGGCAATCGGCCACTCTCGGCGTCGCGGCCATCTCGCGCTCGCGCGACTACCTGCACGGACTGATGGAAGAAGTGGAGCGCGCCGCCCAGCGCATGACCACCGAACTCGGCGCCGATCTGGCCGACTCGTTCTGGGAGTACGTTGAAAGCTGAGATGCCGCCCCAATCCCGGCACACCCGCCATGCTACCCTGAATCTTTGAGGACGGTCATTTCAGCGCGCAGGAACGCTGCGCCGCCTCAGCCGAATCCCGAGGAAATCGCTTGCAATCCACTGCCTTCGTCATCGGCGTCTTTGAATTCGTCATCCTCCTGTTTTCGCTCAGCTTTCACGAGTGCGCGCATGCCTGGATGGCCTCTCGCCTGGGCGACCAGACGGCGCGCATGCAGGGGCGCATCACACTCAATCCCATGGTCCACGCTGATCCCATCGGAACCCTCCTGTTCCCGGCCCTGGTGATCTTTGGGCCGCTGATCGGCTTCAACCTCCCGGTTCTCCTCATTGGCTGGGCCAAGCCCACGCCGGTCATCACGCGCAACTTCAGCAAAATCGTTCGCGACGACAACCTGACCTCGCTGGCAGGTCCGGCCTCGAATCTCATTCTGGTCGGCGTCGCCCTTGTGGGCCTCCTCGTGATGGAGGTTGTCATGCCCGGCGGCAGCGGAATCGTCATCACGTCTTTTGCGGCGGCCTTGCGGATGGGCGATCCCGGCACGGCGCAACCTGTCGCCCTGCTCTTCAGCCTCGCCATCTACATCAACCTCTCGCTCCTCTTCTTCAATCTGCTGCCCATCCCCCCGCTCGACGGAAGCCGTGTGGTGCGCAATCTGCTGCCCTACAACGCCGTGCGGGTCTATGACCGGATTGGTGGCTGGATGAGCTACCTGCTGATGATTTTTGTCGGCGGTTATGTGCTGAATCTGCTGCTGACACCCGCGCTGGCCTTCGTTTTCTCTGTGCTTTGGCGGCGCTGAGAAACCAGCACCTGCGCCATTCCCGCCCGCTACAATGGAATCAGCGTTTTTCGCGATTCTTACTGCCATGCAGGCGGCGATGAAGCTGCCATCAGGAACTTGATTCGCATCATGTCCGAACTTCCCAATCGACCCGAACGGCCGCGTGTTTTGAGCGGCATGAGACCCACAGGCAAGCTGCACCTGGGCAACTACATGGGCGCGCTGGCCAACTGGGTCAAGCTGCAAGATCAATACGAGTGCTACTTCTTCATCGCAGACTGGCACGCGCTGACCACCGACTACGCCGACACCTCGCAGGTCACGGCCAACATCAAAGAGGTGCTCCTCGACTACCTTGCGGCAGGGCTCGACCAGGAGAAGAGCGTCATCTTTCTGCAGAGCCGCGTGCCGCAGCACGCCGAGCTTGCGCTGCTGCTGGGCATGAGCACGCCCCTCGGTTGGCTCGAGCGCGTGCCCAGCTACAAGGAGATGCAGGAGAACCTCGCCAACCGCGACCTGACGACCTATGGCTTTCTCGGCTACCCGGTGCTAATGTCCGCCGACATCCTGCTCTATCAGCCCGACTTCGTGCCCGTGGGCCAGGACCAGCAGGCGCATGTGGAGCTGACGCGGGAGATCGCGCGGAGGTTCAATCAGTTCTACCGGCTGAATGATCGTGAGGTACTGCCCGAGCCAAAGGTTTTGCTCACGCCCTCGCCCAAGCTGCCC
>JAJYJL010000995.1 GCA_021789565.1 Acidobacteriota bacterium | reverse complement strand
CTGGGATCGGAAGTAGCAAAGGACAGGATAAGAAAGGTGGCTTTCCATCAGCTCGGCCGCCCAGCTCTCCCAGGCGCGCAGATATTGGTCCAGAGCTTCAAGGTTCTGCTGGCGAACATGCCGGCGCAAAAGTTCTGCTGCCGTAGGGGGTGAGCCGGCGCGGGCATCGAGCGGCGAGATATTTGCCTCGCGCCGCGAAAACGCTCCGTAGAGCACCGGCAGATACGAGATCACCACTGCCAGGAAGGCAAAGCCCATGCCGGCCTCGGCTACCGTCACAAACCGCGCAAGCGGAGTGTGCGGCGTCACGTCGCCCAAGCCCAGCGTGAAGAAACTGGTGCCGCTCAGGTAAAGCTGAGTGCGCAAGGTCTGCGCAGCGCCGGAACCTCCCATCATGTGGCCCGCTGCCCATTGCACCATCGCGAAGCTCAAAATCAGCCCGCCCGCCCACACACCGAACAGTATCAGCACAGAGAGCGGTCCGAAAACACTCAGGAACCCTTCGCGGCGTTTGGCGGACTTAATGCGGCGCGCGATGGCAAGCCACGGCGTTCCTGTGTATCGATAGAACGCGCCGGTTAGGCGGAAGCGCCGCGTCACGCGACGAGGCAAAATAATGGTTTCGAAAGCGTCCCAGAGGATTGCGCCCAGCAGGCCGATTCCCAACACGCCAACGAATGCCGCCACTAATAGTTCCTTTCCCCAATATGCCCGCGAACCGCTTCTTCTAAATCTAAGAGCGAACGGCCCCGAAAGCAATCATCCGGAGAAACAAGGCTCCCTTTTGCAGGAGACAACAGGACGGTTACCTAGATCTTAAACTGATCGTCAACCTCAACCTGGTAGGCGCTGGCTAGGCTGTTGGTTTCATTGGCCATACCCACCACGGCGATCAGTTCGGCCAGCATTGCGTCGGTCATCCCGGCCTTGCGGGCCGCCGCAGTGTGCGAGGCGATACAGTAGTTGCATTGGTTGGTGACGCTCACGGCCACGTAGATCAATTCCTTTGTCAGGCGGTCAAGCGCGCCGTCGGCCATGATTTCCTTGATGCTCTGCCACGTCCGCCGCAACGTCACCGGATCATGCGCCAAAGCCTTCCAGAAATTGTTGATCCACTCCGCCTTCCGCGTTGCCATAATGTCGTCATATACCACCCGCACTTCCGGGCTCGCGTCCTTGTATTCAATCAGGCCCAGCGTTGCCATTCCGCCCTCCCTTGCAATAGTTTCGAAAACCTGAGCCCCAATTGTAACTCATGAATGTTCGCACAAATTGCAAATGGGGCAGTGCATAATGCCATGAAAAGGGGACCGCCTTGTTCTTCCGATGTTCCTTCGTCCCCCGTCATGTTACTATCCCCAGGCACTGGTTCTTGCACTTTTGCCCTTGAAGTGCGCCCGCAAGGCGAGATGTTTGCCAAGCGTTGAAGTTGCCAAAGAGCGGGCACATTGTTCACTACTATAATCGTGGAATCATGAGGGGAAAAAATCATGGCAGTTCCTGTTCTTTTGCCCCCACAGCCCACGATGAATCCTTTGCCGGAGTCAAATATCACATTCAGGGCGAACTGGTGCCGGTGCTCTGCGTGGAGCTCAGCGCTATGACCATTTACTTTGAGCACCACGTGCTGTTGTGGAAAGACTCGCAAGTTGACATCGGCGTCCAGGCGATCAGCGCGGCCTTCAAGCGCATGGTGGCCGGCATCCGGGTTTTCCTGACGGAAGCGCGGCCCCGGGCGAATCGCCTTCGGCCGCGATGGAGCAGGGCATGTGTTCGGACTTCATCTTTCGCAGGGGCAGTCCGTCGCCTTCGGCGAGCGCCAGTTCCTGGCCGCTACGGAAAGCCTGGAATACGGCTTCAGGCGCATCAAAGGTGCCAACAACATTCTTTTCGGCGCCACGGGATTTTTCGTCGACAACTTCGCCTGCCGCCAGGGTGAAGGCATCGCCTGGCTGCACGGCAACGGAAACGCCTTTGAGATTACCCTCAACTCCGGTGATCAGATCGATGTCGAACCCGGCGGCTGCATCTAGAAAGACCCCAGCGTCCAGATGCAGACGATGTTCCAGCGCCTCTCGATAGGATTTTTCGCCTGCGCTGGCCAGATCTTCTGGAACCGCTTCACTGGCCCGGGTCGCCTTGCCCTCCAGTCCATGTATATTCATAGGCCCACGGGAACTTAAGGCTTCGGGCTTCTCGCAAGCGCAAAAGAAGCTTATGCTCATCACGCACCGCCTGTGGCGGGCGCGGCCCACAATGTGTTCCAGGTCACAGTATCCATGGGGGTCTATGCTAGAATAGTGAGTTTTGACATTCATCATAAGGAGAGACTTGAGTGGCCGAGATTGATCTGATTACAGGACGCGAGATTCTTGATTCCCGCGGGAATCCGACCGTGGAAGCAGAAGTTCGCCTTCGCGACGGTGCCTTTGCTCGGGCTGCGGTTCCCTCCGGGGCATCCACCGGGGAGCACGAAGCAATTGAATTGCGGGACGGCGACAAACGCCGCTATCAGGGCAAAGGTGTGTTGCAGGCCGTCGAAAACATCAATACCGTCATTGCGCGCGAACTGGGCGGGCGGGAAGCCAGTCGGCAGTCGGAGATTGACGAGCGGCTGATTGAACTGGACGGGACTCCCAACAAGAGTAACCTGGGCGCAAATGCAATACTGGCTGTTTCTATGGCCGCGTGCCGGGCCGCTGCGCGATCTGCCGGTTTGCCGCTCTACCGATACCTGGGCGGAATTTCGGCCCGACTATTACCGGTACCAATGATGAACGTGCTGAACGGCGGGGTCCACGCGGACAACACCGTAGACTTCCAGGAGTTCATGATCATGCCGGTGGGTGCGGAAACTTTTTCGAGTGCCCTGCGCATGGGCGTTGAGACCTTCCACACGCTGAAGAAGATCCTGAAGGAGCATGGTTACTCGACTGCTGTGGGTGACGAGGGCGGATTTGCTCCCAGTCTGAAGTCCAACGTTGAAGCTATCGAGCTGATTCTTGAAGCGATTGAGGCCGCGGGCTTTTCTGCTGGCCAGGACATCGCTCTGGCCCTCGATCCGGCATCAAGCGAAATGTACCAGGAGGGCAAGTACATATTTTTCAAGTCTGACAAATCGAAAAAGTCCGCCGACGAGATGGTGGCCCTCTACGCCGACTGGGTGCGGCAGTACCCCATCATTTCCATCGAGGACGGCCTTGCCCAGGACGACTGGGACGGTTGGAAGAAGCTGACCAAAGAGCTGGATGACAAAATTCAGCTTGTGGGCGATGACCTCTTTGTTACCAGTACCGAGCGTCTGAAGCAGGGGATCGACGAAGGGGTTGCC
>JAJYJL010000041.1 GCA_021789565.1 Acidobacteriota bacterium | reverse complement strand
GAAGCTGCCGCAGCTCGTGATCACCGAAGAGCGGGATGACGCCGTGCTGGCCAAAACGCAGGCAGCCTTGAAGGCGCTGGCGGCAACAAATGACGCGCTGGTGGCGACCAAGAACAGAAAGCACGCACCGGCGTTCCGGGCGCTACTTGGGGAGCTGGTTACAGAAGCCGAGCAGATTGGTTCCGTCTATAAGGCAACAATGAGCAAATAAGGAGCGCTGCCAATGTCCACCGAATCCTTGATCCCCGCAGATGTTCCGCAGACCCGTGCGGCTGCTCAAGCGCTGGAAGATAGGCTGGCGAACGCTAATCCCACGAATCTGGCGGACAGCGAAGCTGTGTCGGCCGCGCTGGAGGCTGTCGGTGCCGTATTGACCCAGCTGAACCAGGACGACTTGCTGTCGCGGGACGGCGCCATCCAGGCGGCAGCAGCCGCAATGAAGAACCCGTTGAACGCGTTGCGCGGACTGAAGAGCCAGCTGACCGAGATTTCTACGCGGGTGGCCACGCTGGTCAACATCGCGAACGACGTGGACAAGGTGTTGAACGGCTGCGCAAAGTTCTTTCCGGTGTAACCGAGGTCTGCATGAGTGACTCCAGTGTCGTCCTAGATACTTGATGGTGGTCCGCACTAGAGAAGGTTTGTTTGCTTCACGCACGCAGTTGGTTATATCGGCGCGCAATAGGTTGGACCGGGAGGATGCGATCATGACTGACCCGATTGAACACGTCATCGTGCTGATGCTTGAAAATAGAGCGTTCGATCACATCCTGGGAGACTGCGCAAAAGTGCGAGCGCATGCAGGGCATGGGCCGGACAAGTTCAACCAATACAACGGTACCAGTTATTCGCAATGCGCTGGTGCAGCGCGCCAGGTGACGGACGATCCCCATCACGAGACATCTGACGTGCTAGTGCAGTTAGCGGGGAACGGGTCAGTGCCCGAGAACGGGGGGTTTGTGCTCGACTACGCACGCAATTACCCCAGGCTCGGCGACCCCGGGGAGGTAATGCGGTACCACGCTGACGGCACGCTTCCCGCTATCCACACGATTGCGGCATCCTTCACCATCTGCGATCACTGGCACGCATCGGTACCAGGGCCCACGTGGCCGAATAGACTCTTTGTGATGAGCGGTACCAGTCTCGGCCGGGTGAAGATGCCGAACGGCATCATGAGCCTCAATCTGCACTGGTACGACCAGCCTACCGTCTTCGACCGTCTCAACGAAAAGAAAAAGGACTGGAAGGTATATTTCGGCGACACTCCCCTTTCGTTCCTCTTGGTTCACCAATGGGAGCCGGAGAACGTGCTGCGCCATCATCACATGACGGAGTTCTACAAGGATGCGGCGGGTGATCCAAAGAAATTCCCGTCTTTCGCGTTTATTGAGCCTGCGTATATGAACCCGGGGGCGAATGACGCTCATCCCCCTCACGACATCGTTGAGGCTGATCTGCTGGTTGCGCGCGTCTACAACGCCATACGTGCCAATGACGAACTATGGAAGTCCTCGTTGCTTGTCGTGCTGTTCGATGAGCACGGCGGCTTCTATGATTCCGTATATCCCAAGAAGACCGCGGTGCCACCCGATCACCACACCGAAGAGTATGACTTCACCCAGTACGGGGTCCGCGTTCCGGCGCTACTCGTCTCGCCATACTCCGCAAATGCTTTCTTCTCGGAATTGCTCGATCACACAAGTTTGCTGAAGTACCTCCAGGACAAATGGGGTCTGGGAGAACTTGGGGCAAGGACGGATTCTGCGGCCTCATTCGCTTCTGCGCTGCGAGGAGAATTTCGGGACGATACGCCGAGGGTGCTTGAGATAGCCCACCCCGGTGTGACACCTGCGCCGAAGCAGGAGGAACTCACTGATCATCAAGCTGCGCTTGTCGCCTTGAGCCAGCACCTCGAAACAATGGGTGGTGAGGAAGCGAACGTCATAGCGGCGCGTAGCCGGCAGGTATTAAGCGGCGCGCAGAGCCAGATGGATGCGGCAGTCGATCGAGTCGAGGCATTCATATCGCACCAGAAGGCCAGGGTAGGGCAGCGCACAGCGTAATGCCGCGCGGCGGCGCCATGCGCAAAGCCGCCAAGTGAAAAGACGCGAAGAAGCTGATGATCTTCGCAGGCGAGAACCTGCGAGCTCATCTCCTTTGAAGCTCCGCGTTCATCGGTGCCACGGGCGTCTGGGGGTCGAAGGGCGACGTGCTCTGTCTTCTTTCCTATACGCTATCTGAAGCAGCCTCGGATGCTCGCGGCCGCGCCTGCAATGAACTACGATGCGTACCTCGTACGGTTCCCAGTCGACAGAGTAGCCGCTCAGAGATTGAGCGAACCGTACCCAGCATGAAGCTGGACGGGCAAAAGTACAATAGAGATGAAGAGTTCTCGGAGCCTGAGATTATGATCACCGGTAACATCAAGAGCCAAATCGACCAGATCTGGAATGCATTCTGGTCCGGCGGAATCTCCAACCCGCTGGAGGTGATCGAGCAAATCACTTACCTCCTCTTCCTGCGCCGGCTGGACGACCTGCACACGCTGGAGGAGAACAAATCTACGCGTCTCAAGAAGCCAATGGACCGCCGCATCTTCCCTGCGGGCAATGACCCCAAGGGTCGCCCCTACGAGGACCTACGCTGGTCGCGTTTCAAGCATTTCGCGCCCAGCGATATGTATGCCGTGATCGGCGAGCATGCATTCCCGTTCCTGCGCACGCTGGGCGGGGACGAGTCCACGTATGCGCACCACATGAAGGATGCGCGCTTCACCATCCCGACACCGGCATTGCTGGCCAAGGTGGTGGACCTGCTCGATGCGGTACCGATGGCGGATCGCGATACCAAAGGCGACATCTACGAGTACATGCTCGGCAAGATCGCAAGCGCTGGGCAGAACGGCCAGTTCCGCACGCCACGCCACATCATCCGGCTAATGGTGGAATTGACTGCGCCGCAACCTACCGACGTCATTTGTGATCCGGCCTGCGGTACGGCTGGATTCCTTGTCGCATCGGGCGAAGTGCTGCGCGAGCGACACCCGAACATCCTGCACGATGCCAAGCTTCGCGAGCATTTTCATCACCGGATGTTCCACGGCTTTGATTTCGATAACACTATGCTGCGCATCGGCAGCATGAACATGCTGCTGCATGGCGTGGAGAACCCCGACATTCGTTACCGTGATTCACTGGCACAGGACCACGCCGGAGAGGAAGAGAAGTACACGCTGGTGCTGGCCAATCCGCCCTTCGCCGGCAGTCTCGACTATGAAAACACCGCCAAGGATCTCCTGCAAATCGTCAAGACCAAGAAGACCGAGCTCCTGTTTCTCGCGCTCTTTCTTCGTCTGCTCAAGCCCGGCGGCCGCGCGGCAGTCATCGTGCCCGACGGCGTGCTCTTCGGTTCCAGTAAGGCGCACAAGGAGCTGCGTCGGATGTTGGTAGAAGACCAGAAGCTTGACGCTGTGGTCAAGCTGCCAGGTGGCGTGTTCCGACCCTATGCGGGCGTGTCCACCGCGATCCTGCTCTTCACCAAGACCGATTCCGGCGGCACCGACTATGTTTGGTTCTACGACGTTGCGGCTGACGGGTGGAGCTTGGACGACAAGCGCATACCGCTATTGCCGGATGACAAGCTGGGTCCAGTGCCACGTTCCGCGCTCAATGCGGACGAACACGAGAAAAATAATCTGCCCGACGTGCTGGTGCGCTGGGTGCAGCGGGCGGGAACCGAACGGCAACGCCCGCGCACCGCCCAGAGCTTCTGCGTGCCCAGGACCGACATCGCCGCGCAGAGCTACGATCTCTCGATAAGCCGCTACAAGGAAGTGGAGTACGAGGCGGTCGAGCACCGTCCCCCGAAGGAGATTCTCGCCGAGCTGGCGAAACTGGAGAAGGAGATCCAGCGGGGAATGACCGAGTTGGAGGGAAGCCTGAAGTGACCGGTGTGACGGCGCAGCTGCAAGAGTTCTGCCGAATCGTTCAGGGAGGGAGATCCGGACTATCCGGGAACGACTTCGTTCCGGAGGGAGTCCCTGCCTACGGTGCGGGCGGGATGAACGGATTCTTGCGGAATTACGAGTTCAATGAGCCTGCGATTGTACTCTCTGCGATCGGCGCAAGATGCGGCAAGTGTTTCTATGTTGACGGAAAGTGGGCCAGCCTCGCGAATACCCAACTGATCTTTCCGAATCCCACACGGGCTGACGCAAAGTTCCTGTGGTACCAGCTTAACGACGAGCGGCGGTGGCATCGTTCAGGCACAGGCCAGCCATTTATCAAGCCTGCTGACGTAAAGACCCACCGGGTCTTCCTTCCGCCAATCTCAGACCAACGGCGTATCGTGGGGCTTCTGGATAAGGTGTATACGCTTTTGGTCAAGCGCCGAGTTGCTCTCAGGCAAATTGACGCCCTAAGGCAAGCCATTTTTCTCGATATGTTTGGGGATCCTGGTGCCCGTGGTTGGCGTACGAGCATAATCTCTGACGTGGCTTCTAATACCAATGGCGCGATTCGAACAGGTCCGTTTGGAAGCCAGCTCTTACATAGCGAGTTCACCGATCACGGCATCGCTGTTCTCGGAATCGACAATGCTGTTGAGAACGAGTTTCGCTGGGGGAAACGTCGCTTCATAAGCGAAGCGAAGTTCCGCCAGCTTTGCCGCTACGCCGTTCATCCAGGCGATGTGCTGATTACGATCATGGGAACCTGTGGGCGGTGCGCTATTGTCCCAGACGATATTCCTACGGCCATCAATACTAAGCACCTTTGCTGTATTACGCTTGACCGAACCAAGTGCCTCCCGACGTTTCTCCATGCGTATTTCCTCGGGCACCCGATAGCGCGGCGGTACCTTGCGCAGAAGGCCAAGGGGGCGATCATGGAAGGTCTTAACATGGGCATCGTCAGAGAGATGCCTATCCCACTTGCCCCTATCGATCTGCAACAGGAGTTTGCTGAGCGATTGAAGCGATTGAGCGTGGTCAAAGCAGCGTACGATCGTTCGGAGGTTGACCTTGAGAGACTGTTTGCGTCGCTGCGGCACGGCGCCATTCGGGGAGAGCTGTAATCGTGCGGGGCGAGTTCATCGACGTATGGGCAGAGATTTGGAGGGAGATTTGGCGTCCGTTAATCGAAGAGCCATTGGGTGAAGGCGAGCGTGGGGTTCCCGAAGACATCTTCTGCGAACTGTATCGCGCGCTGGCCCCGGCGCTCAAGAGACCGCCGTCGGTCGAAGCACTGGCGGACATCATCGATAACGCCGTGCAAAGCCGCGAGACGTTTGAGAGGACAAGTGCGGGTGATTTGGCCTGGGAGCGTGCCCTCGTGGGGTTTCTCGAAACGGCTTACTCGGCGCTTGATGAATTGGCTGGCGATGAACTCTCCAATCGCTACTTCAATTTGCTCGCGAGCTTCATCGACAAGTTCAATCTGCGGTATGACCTGCGCCGACCGTGCACACTGTGTCCGACACTGCCGGGTGTTTTCGCGAGTCTGGTACGAGATCTGCGCGTAGTTTCAGCCCAGGATGCGCACCTTGATGCGCTGATGAAGGAGTTCGAGGATGCGGTGCGGGATTTGCGCCACGACTGTTCTGACGGTCGGATCAAGACCTGCATTCAGAAGCAGGTGAACCTGCTGGAGGCTATCGGACGAACGGCACCTGGGGTGACGGGCACCACGCTCGGCGTGATCTGCAATCAGATCGGTTCTTGGCCGCACGTCAAGATTAGGGAGGCGATGAAGGATCTCTATGGCTTTGCGTCCGACTATCCCGGCATTCGGCACGGTGGCACGCCGGCGAATGCGCTGCGCGCTGTCGACATGCGCGACATGGTGGCGATGTCGATTCTGTTGGCGGGGTTTACCCCTTACCTTGCTGCGCAGTTGAACGTGGATTCTGTCTACCGTGGTTCATGAGATGGCGAGGGGATCTCAGGTCGCGGATGCAGCGCCGTTGGCCATTCATGAGATTCACTTTGGGGGCGACATCCTTCAGCGTGGCTTTTGGCTCTATGTCTGGGAAGTGACCGGGGAGGGACATGTCCCGCTGTATTACGTGGGCCGCACTGGAGACAGTTCATCCACCAATGCGCAATCGCCGTTCAACCGGATGGGCCAGCATCTGGGCTTTGCCGAGAACAGCAACATGTTGCGGCGGCATCTCGCGAAGAATGGGGTGATTCCAGAGTTGTGTTTCTTTCGATTGATCGCAGTTGGGCCGATTGAGAGGGAGCCGAAGAGCGGTAGTCGGCGGGAGTACGATCGGCGGCGCGACGTGGTGGCGGCAATGGAGAAAGCGCTCGCGGAGCTGCTTGCGTCGGCGGGGCTTAAGGTGATGAACACCGTGAAGTCCCGCAAGCCGTTGGACGAAGCACGCCTTGCTCAAGTGCGGGCCGCCTTCGCCCGGGCGCTTCCACAACTGGCCCCTGCCGGCGTGGGGGCGACTCAATCGGGCCGGGGGCCTGCCGTGCTTAGGCCGGGTCCCGACTTTGAGCGTCTGGGCGGCCCCCGGAGTCGCAGGAAAGTGAAATAAGAGCGAAGGCTTCCGTCCTTGTTAAACGTAGCCTATCATATGGACACAATCTGGCCCCTTGTTAAAGGCAGTGAACAAGATGGCGACCAGCGCCGAGGCTTCGACCCGGGCAGGGCGGTATGTCGCTCAGCCGGAGGGCTACCGTGCCTTCATTCCGGCGCCACTGCCGCCGCAGCCCGCTCCAGCATTGTCCGGCGAGCTCCAGGGACTGCTTTCCGCCGCTGATCGTGCCCTCGGCCGGCTCGACGGGTCGGTGCTGACGCTGCCGAATCCGGACCTCTTCGTCTTCATGTACGTGCGCAAGGAGGCGGTACTCTCCAGCCAGATCGAGGGCACGCAAAGCTCACTCCAGGATCTGCTGGCCGCCGAGGCACAGCTCCTCGATCAGAATCTGCCGCGGGATGTGGACGAGGTGGTCAACTACGTGCGAGCGATGAACCATGGACTCGCACGGCTGCCCGAGCTGCCGGTGTCGGTGCGGCTGGTCCGCGAGATCCATGCTGAATTGATGCGAGGGGTACGCGGCGGACGGTTGCAGCCCGGCGAGCTGCGCACCAGCCAGAATTGGATCGGACCGGCCGGCTGTACGCTTACCACCGCAAGCTTCGTACCACCGCCACCCCACGTGGTGCCGGAGGCTCTGGGGAACTTGGAGACGTTCCTACATGCCCAGGATACGCTGCCGCCGCTGGTGAAGATCGCGCTGGCACACGTGCAGTTTGAGACGATCCACCCGTTTCTGGACGGCAATGGTCGTGTGGGCCGGCTGCTGATCACCTTCCTGCTCACCGAGCGCGGGGTGCTGCACAAGCCCGTGCTGTACCTTTCGCACTACTTCAAGCAGTACCGGCAGGCGTACTACGAGCACTTACAGGCGGTACGCGATCGCGGCGCCTGGGAAGAGTGGCTGCTGTTCTTCCTGCGCGGTGTCATCGAGGTGGCAGCGGAAGCCGCGCAAACCGCGCGACGAATTCTGCAACTACGCGAGCAACATCGCGCCGCAATCACGGAGCAGCTTGGCCGCGCGGCGGGTAACGGCTACAAGGTCCTCGAATCACTCTTCGATCGGCCGATCGTCGCGGTCGGGGACGTACAGAAGCTGATAGGCACGACGTACGCGGCGGCGAACAGCCTAGTGTCTCGTCTCGTCAAGCTCGGTGTGCTCAATGAAATGACGGGCCATGCGCGCAACCGGCGCTTTCGGTATGCGCCCTACATCGCTCTGTTCAACGATGCGGGCCCCGGTGCCCTGACCGCAGAGGACAGCACGTGAGTCAGTTCGCATTTCTGCAATCGGAGTGGTCTGTGGTCTATGACTCGGCCGTACGGGCCGAAAGCGCCGTTCATGCGGATCCACGCACGGCGTGCTTCTATGCACGGCGAGCGCTCGAACTCGCGGTGGGCTGGGCCTACAAGCACGATGCAACGCTGAAGATGCCGTACCAGGACAACCTGTCGGCGCTGATCCACGAGCCGAGCTTCAAGCAAGCCGCCGGCGAAGCCGTGTTCAGCAAAGCGCGGGTTATCAACACCCTGGGCAACCGCGCTGTGCATGGGCATCGGGCGATTCCGCTAGACGATGCGGTCGTGGCGCTGCGCGAGTTGTTCCACGTGACGTACTGGCTCGCGCGTACCTACGGTCGCACTGCAAGGCCGTCGCCGGGTCTGGCGTTCAATGCGAGCGCGCTGCCGAAGGCGACACCCGTTCGCGGGCAGACGACAGAGCAGCTGCAAAAACTTGAAGCCAACTTGCGTGAACGCGATGAAAGCCTCGCCGCGTTGCTGGCCGATAAGTCTGCCCTAGACGACGAACTGAAACGTTTGCGTGCTGAAGTGACAGCGGCCAAGCAGGCGGCAGCGGCGCAGCCGGACACGCACGACTACTCCGAGGCTGAGACTCGCGACTACTTCATTGACCTACTCTTGAAGGAGGCCGGCTGGCCGCTCGATCAGCCGCGGGACCGTGAGTTCGAGGTCAGCGGGATGCCCAATCAGAAGGGCGTCGGCTATGTCGACTACGTGCTCTGGGGCGACGACGGCAAGCCGCTGGGGCTCGTTGAAGCCAAGCGCACTCGGCGCGACGCGCGCGTCGGTCAGCAGCAGGCGAAGCTCTACGCTGATTGCCTGGAGCGCCAATTTGACCAGCGCCCGTTGATTTTCTATTCAAACGGCTACGAGCACTGGCTCTGGGACGACTCACATTACCCGCCGCGCGCGGTACAGGGCTTCTACACGAAGGCGGAGCTCCAGCTGGCGATCCAGCGGCGCAGTACGCGCAAACTGCTGGCGGAAGCGGAGATCAATTCGGCTATCGTCGAGCGCTACTACCAGACGCGCGCCATCCGACGTATCGCCGAGGCCTTCGAGCGCGACCACGACCGCAAGGCGCTGGTGGTCATGGCCACGGGTGCCGGCAAGACACGTACGGTGATCGCACTGTGCGATTTGCTGATGCGCTGCAACTGGGTCAAGCGCGTGCTGTTCCTGGCGGATCGCGTCGCACTCGTGAACCAGGCGGTCACCGCCTTCAAGCGCCACCTGCCCGATGCGTCGCCTGTGAACCTGGTCGCCGAGAAGGACGCTGAGGGGCGGGTCTTCGTTTCCACTTACCCGACGATGATGGGCCTCATTGATGAAACTCGGGACGGGCAGCGCCGCTTCGGCGTCGGGCATTTCGATCTTGTGATCATCGACGAGGCCCACCGCTCCGTTTTTCAGAAATACCGCGCAATCTTCGACTACTTCGACTCACTACTCGTCGGTCTTACGGCTACTCCCAAGGACGAGGTGGACCGCAACACCTACAGCCTGTTCGATCTCGAAAACGGTGTGCCGACCGACGCTTACGGGCTCGACGAGGCGGTGCGGGACGGCTTTCTCGTGCCGCCCAAGGCAGTATCGGTACCGCTCAAATTTCAGCGCGAAGGAATTAAATACGACGACTTGTCCGAAGAGGACAAGGACCAATGGGACGCGCTTGAGTGGGACGACGATGGAAATGTGCCCAATCGTGTCGAAGCTGAGGCCGTCAATAAATGGCTTTTCAACAAAGACACCGTAGACAAAGTGCTGGAGCACCTGATGACGCAAGGTCTGACGGTGGCGGGCGGCGACCGGCTCGGCAAGACCATTCTGTTTGCCAAGAACCAGCACCACGCGGAGTTCATTGCTGAGCGCTTCAACGCCAATTACCCGCACTACAAGGGTGAATTCGCGCGCGTCATCACGTTCAAGACCGAGTATGCGCAGAGTCTGATTGACAACTTTTCGGCCAAAGACAAGGTTCCGCACATCGCCATTTCGGTGGACATGCTGGACACTGGCATCGACATCCCGGAAGTTGTGAACCTGGTGTTCTTCAAGTTGGTGCGCTCGAAGACAAAATTCTGGCAGATGCTCGGCCGGGGTACACGGCTGTGCGCGGATCTGTTCGGACCCGGACAGGACAAGGAATTCTTCTGCGTTTTCGACTACTGCCAGAACCTGGAGTACTTCAGCCAGAACATTCCTGCCACCGAGGGTGCAGTCGGTGATTCGCTCGGCAAGCGGTTGTTCAAAACACGCCTGGAGCTGATTGGGGAACTCGACCATCGGAGCTCCGGTGAGGTAGAGGGCCGGGTTGTCCAGGAAGCTGCGGAAGCCTACGGAGACCCAAAGACGAACGAGGACGTGCGTCGCCTGCAGGCCGGGTTGCTGCAGCGGGAGACGGCAGCGATGAACCTCGACAACTTCGTGGTGCGACCGCATCGGCGTCTCGTCGAAAAGTACGCCAAGCCCGAGGCGTGGGCGGTCTTGCCCCCGGAAGCGCTCGCGGAGCTGTCGCACGAAGTGGCCGGACTGCCGTCAGAACTTGATCCAGAGAACGAGGAAGCGAAGCGTTTCGACCTCCTTGTGCTGAATCTTGAGCTCGCGATGCTTCGCTCAGAACCCGGGTTTGTTCGCCTGCGGGACCAAGTCAAGGACCTCGCCGGTCTGCTGGAGGAGAAGTCGGCGATTCCGATGGTGCGCGATCAGATGGTACTGATCCAGGATGTGCAAACCGACGAGTGGTGGCAGGACGTTACCGTCGCGATGCTGGAAGGCATGCGCCGGCGTCTGCGTGACCTCATCAAACTCATCGAGAAGCAAAAACGAAGACCGATCTATACCGACTTCGAGGACGAGATGGGCGGCGAGACGGCGGTAGAATTGCCGGGTTTTGGGGAAGCCACGAATTACACGAAATTCCGAGCCAAAGCGCAGGCGTTCCTGCATACACATCAGGACCACATTTCGATTCGTAAGCTTCGGATGAACAAAGCATTGACGGCTGCTGATCTCGGCGAGCTTCAACGCATCCTCGCCGAGAGTGGCGTCGGAGCCCCGGAGGACATTCAGCGTGCCACCGAGGAATCGCACGGGTTGGGGCTATTTGTGCGCTCCCTGATCGGCCTCGATCGCCAAGCAGCAAAAGGAGCAATGGCCGGGTTTCTCAGCGGCAAGGCGCTCAGTGCCAACCAGATCGAGTTCGTGAACCTCATCGTGGACCATCTGACTGAACACGGGATCCTGGACGCGGCCATGCTGTACGAATCCCCGTTCACCGATTTGACGCCACGCGGACCGGATGAACTTTTCAGCTCGGAGCAGGTGGACGAGCTGCTTGCCGCAATCGAGCAGGTGCGCCAGGCCGCGACCGCGGCATAGTGCCAGGTGCTTCGGTGGCATGCGAGATGCCCTGAGTGGGCGAATCGGCTCGATCGCTTGGCGCGGAAGATGGGCGATCGCAGAGCAGAAATTGACAGAACCCATTCGAGCCCATACTTAGAAACCCTACAAGCGGCGTCGGCATCGAACGCAGTGGCACCGGAAGCCGTACGTCTCCTGGATGAATTGTTGTCGATCCGCAAACGGGAGCATGGAAAAATCGTTGGGTGAAAAATAATCCCACGTGATTTCCGCGCCGGGTGTGATCGCCCTGATCGCACGCAGAGCTGTCCCGCGCCGGCCGACAATCGACGTGACCTCGGCGTTGGGCGCGCAGGAGTGATTCGTGAAGCAGAGGGTCTCGAACAGTCCGGAACCTGCCTTTCTTCCGGTCTCGTCCCAGAACGCCATGTGGTTCGTTGCGACTGAAAAATAGAGCGTCTGTGTGGTCTGCGGGTCAACGCCGCAGACACTGAGAATCTCTTGCGCAAAGGTTTGATCCTCCGCATCCCATACCTGCGGTGTTGCCGCGAAATCCTTTTCTTTCATCCACCTGAGCTTCGCCGGGTCTTCCAGCATCTGGCGAACGATTAACCATGCGCGATAGGCGGGGAAGAAGCCCTCCGATGCCCAGATGACAGGTTGTTCGTGAAGGATCAATTCCTCGGCGCCGGGCTGAAATGACCGAGTGGCGACGAGTCGGCGTTGCCCGTCGTCGAGCTTCACGATAACACCCGATTGATCGCTGTTGGGCTGGTTCATGTGGGCCTCAAGTTTGGCCGTTCCGGGAACTCGATGCGTAGGCCCATTTGAGTCTCCGTGGGACCGTTCGGTCGTTGCTCGTGCCGTGCGTGGATGAATCCTGCTGCGTCGCAGGATGCCCACGCGTTCCTCTGCGCAACACCGTTGGTTGACGTCGCGCGCGTTCAGCGCATCAGAGAGCGGCAGTCGCCGCGTTTAATTTCGTAGTCGCTATACGCAGCACAACAACAACAAAAGCTCTGCGTTGGCTGACAGCTTAGGACACAGCACCGGGAAGAACCACGGGCTCCCGCGATGATTAATGAAGTTCACGACCTCTCCCGTGACAGAGAGAGGAAGTGAATCATGAAACGAAAATCTGAGGAAAAACAGAGAGATAGCGGCTTTTCTCATTATTTGGTGCCGAGCTCACTTCATGAGCGTCGCGCACCACGTCAGCAGCAACGCAGGGCGCGGAGACGTGCAATGGCGATGACATGCTTGACGATGACGACGTTGATTGACGTGATGCGCGAGCGGGCCGGGCAACCCGGGCTGCCGACACAGGCTTCCCTGCCGAACTTTGAGAGTGCCTTGCGACACTTTGTCGAGGAGCGCGGACTGAAGCCAGACGACCCGATTGGAGGACTCCTTCGGCTCGGGTATCCGAAGGCACTGGCCGCGCACACCACGGCGCTTTTGAAGCGCAAGGCCGACCGACGCGTGATTGCCAATCGCGCCAGTGCGCTCAAAAAGTGGCGAAAGCTCGTGGCGGTACTGGATCGCGAGTCAGCCGCCATGGCCGGCGCAAAGCCACCATTTTCAGCGGCCTTGACTCGTCTCATGGAAGAGTGTCGCACCCCAGGTGGCGAACAGATCTCGATCAGAGCCATTGCCCTTCAGGCCGGGGTTCCGATCGCGACTTTGCGTCGCTGGATCGACGGGGTCCATCCAAAAGGCCGCCATGTCGTCCGGTATATCAAGAGACTGGAGCGCTTCTTCGGTCTCGCGCCAGGGGCGATTTTTGACACCCTGGCAGGCGAGCGATTGCCCGACCGCAAAGACAAAGAGATGGATACGCCACGGAACGAATACCGCGCGCGTCTCTCGCGGCAGAGCAGGGACCCCTATCTGCTCAAGCCGTCCGAGGGGAGCGCAGCGTTTCGCGCCGAATGGACTGCGCTCATACAGATGAAAACACAGACGTTCGCGGGCTCAGATGTCTGGTCTACCGTGCCTATTGAAGCCGGTGTCCGTAAGAGGTGGGTGCTTCATGGTCCTAACAGCGCCCGCGGCGCCGCTGATGACTGGGTCGATTCGAGGAACAACCGTTTGTGTCCAACCGCCGGAAACGTCTTCAGATATGTCGTCGGGTACATCGGTTGGTTGGCACTTTCAACGGAACGTGGCGGGGCGGGGCTGGACGCTGTCGCCTGCCAGTCGCTGTGCTTCTTCACGGATATCCAGCGGCTCTCGCAGTATCTGGAGTGGCGGATCGAGCGCGCCGGCGGGGTGATCAGCGGTGCGGTCACGACGACACTGCGGTTCGCTGGGATGCTCCTGCATCCGCAAACCGGATTCTTGCCGCGAAACCCAGCGCTTGGAAGGAAGATGGGCATTACGACCAATCAGGAGTGGGAGCAGCACTGTAATGCTGCGCTGCAGTGGGTGAAGAATTCAAAAAAGGCGATTGCCCCGAAGGTGAGCATGTCGCGCAATCCCTTTGAGCCGATTCGTTCGATCGTCGAACTGCCAAACCCGATGGGGGCGGTCGCCGATGCCGTCCAGCGGATGCAGGCGGCCCGCATCGTCACCGGTGGGGAGGCGGATGGCGAAATGGGGTCGGGACCTGCTGCTGCTGATGCTGCTTGCGTCGAATCCGATCCGTGCGCGGAACCTCAAAGAACTCACGTGGCGAGCGGACAATTCTGGCGACTTGCGGCAAGACGCCGATGGGGGGTGGCGCATCGTCATTCCACGTCAGCGGCTGAAAAACTCGGAGGGCGCTGCGCGCGATGCGGACTACAACTGCCGCGTGCAGCCTGCTCTCTGGCCGCACCTGGAGCGGTATTTGCGCGAGTATCGGCCGCTGCTCGGCGGAGACGCTACCGACTACGTGTTCGTCTGCCCGTCGGGTAAGAACCGCCCCTGGCGGGGTCTCAATCGCCGATTTATGGCGATCACACGCCGCTTCTTCATCGGTACACCGGGGTTCAGTCCGCACGCGATGCGCCACATCGTCGCTACCGCGATCCTCAAGCGCTCGGGCAGCATCATTCGCGCCGCTAAGGCCCTGCATGACAAACCCGAAACGGTGCAAAAGCACTATGGCTGGTTGGTGAACGACGACGTTGCCGATTGGATGAGCGATGCGTTCTCAAGTGAATTCAATCGCTTCTGAACGCTCTGTGGCCCGTCGATATAGGCATCGGAAGGGCGTGCGTGAGCGATGTGCGGGCGATGCTCATTGCGCACGTGACGCCCTTCGCGCATCAACCCGTCGTTTCGGATCGGGCGGTGTGTCGCCCAAGGTTGGGGCTACGGCGAATTTCTCCGCGAGGAATGCATCGATCGTCGCGCGGTGCCAGAAGAGGCGTCGCGAGTCGCCAAAGCGCTGCGGTGGGGGGATTTCGCCCGCCCGGACCATCGCATCGAGGGTCGTCAGGGAGCGGATTCGAAGCAGCTCAAGCATGTCTTCGCGGGTCAGCAGGGGTGAATCGATCATCGAACTTCCTCCATCAGTAATCGCTGAGGAAGTATTGCGATGCGTTTTATATTTTCCCGCTCACGCATTGCGCTTACCGGATGTTCGGTCCGGTCCGGGAGCGGTGCCGCGCTGCGGAAACGCCAGAATGGTGGCGCTTGTCCCGGGCGCAATGCGGATCGGGGGTCTCACGCGCCCCTTGTGGACGAAGCGCGCCGGGGCTTGCTGGGCTTTCTCGAACAGCTCGTCCAGGCGCATCGCCATGGTCCCCATGCACAGGTTTGTGTATCGGGCGAGGCAGCGCAGGTCTCGATGGCCGGTGATCGCGGCAAGCTCGTGCACATCGAGGGGCGAGCCGGCCTGGCGGGCGACTTCGACGATGCGGCTGGTCGCTTCGTGCCGCAGGTCGTGCATGTGAAAATCATCAATTCCTGCGCGCGCGCAGATCCGGTTCCAGGCGCTGCGCACCTGATTGAGGCTCATCGGGAAGACACGCTCGTGCGTGCGGGGCAGTTGGTCGAGAAAGGCTCTAACGTTCGCGCGCAACGCTATGTCGCGGGCGCGGCCGTTTTTCGTCTCCGGCAGGTGTCCGACGTTGCCGTGCACGTTCTCCCAGGTGAGTTTCAGTGCCTCGCTGCGGCGGGCGGCGGTTTCGAGCAGGAACGTGACCAGGGCCTCGTAGTACGGTACAGCCTCCGGTTCGGCGAGGGTCCGCTCGATCTCGGCCCGAATGGGGGCGAGATAGCGCTTGCGGGCGGATTCGTTCGGAAGCGCTTCGGCTTTCTTGCGTGCGGGCGCGAGTGCGGCCTCGAACGCGTGCTCGCGGGCGAGGAGACGATCCTCGGCACGAGGGGCTTCAAACAGCCGGAGTTCTTCTTCCGCGGAGAGCCGCCGGTCGCGTTCATTGAAATAGCGGGGCCGACGCACGCCGTACATGGGCGATTCGTGCAGATGAATCCGAAGGGTCTTGCGGGCCCAGTTGATGATCTGGGAGATGAGGTCGAGCTCCCGGTCGACGGTTGCAGGCGCATAGTCCTGCTCCCCAATCCGTTCGCTGATGTAGCCTTCAATGTCCTTTGGAACCACGTCGGCGAGGCTCTTGAAGAACCACTCCAGGCCGATGCGCGGCGTGTGGCGCGCGGGCGGGCGCCGCCGGGGGGTGTGGGCTTCGCGGCCCGGCGGACGGGACCGGCCGGCGATCTCGTAGGCGTCGTTGAGGAAGCTATTGAGGGTGTAGCGCTCGACGTCGCAGCCCTTGTGACGCGGACATTCCTCATCGATGTAGCGCTGCACGAGTTCGGCGAAGGTGATTCTGTGCGCGGCCGTGTAGTCGATCATCAGGCCGCGAGCGCGCTGAGCCTCGATCTCATTGACGGTGTGCCGTGCTTCGTCGAGCGAGCGGGCGGAGAAGGACGCGCGGTGCCGACCGGAGCCGATGCGCACGAACCACGCATCGGTGCCCTGACGTATTTTCGGCTTCAGGCCCTGAGCTCGCAGCGTCGCGCAGTATTCGTTCGCGCGGGCTTTCGCGGTGTGGGGGAAGGAGCGGGTCAGCTCGGGTCGGCGCGTGACCGAGACGCTGTAGCGAGAACGGTTTGTGATGGATGCCATAGGGACTCCTGGGTTGGAGTCACGTCTAGGCAACGGGAGTTAAACGCGCCGCCCGAGGGGCGTATAAAGCCGCCCGAAGGGGGTATAAGAAAACTGCCACCGATCTGCCACCGAAGGTGCCAGTGGCACGACGATGAGTCAGTCCTCAGCGCGAAAAACCCTTAAAAAACCGGGATTTGATGGTCGGGGTGACAGGATTTGAACCTGCGACACCTACGTCCCGAACGTAGTGCTCTACCAGGCTGAGCTACACCCCGATACGGCAGACTTTAGGCCTTGGGTGGG
>JAJYJL010000994.1 GCA_021789565.1 Acidobacteriota bacterium | reverse complement strand
GAACCGAAAACGAACCGGAGCCGCCAGCGCAAGGTTTCGTAGAAAGTCTGCGGCTTTCGAGTGTTGCCGATGGGGCGGAAGTCGGTATGCGGCGCGCTGCTCCCGCGCCTCTCTCGATATACGAACGGGGTAGTATAATAATGATAGAGATTTGGCCGATTCAATGCTTGCGATGAAGAATCCACGGCGATGGCGACACTCCAGGACATTTTGAAAGAAAACGTTCGCGAGGGCGATATTTACGAGAAGCTCGATCGCGGATTTGTGCGGTGTTTCGCGTGCGGGCACGCCTGCCGCATTCCCGACGGGCAGTTGGGGGTGTGCAAGGTCCGGTACAACAGCGGCGGCAAGCTTTATGTTCCTTGGGGCTATGTGGGAGGGGTTCAGTGTGACCCTATTGAAAAGAAGCCCTTCTTCCACGCCTATCCGGGCGCCCTTGCGTACAGCTTTGGCATGCTGGGCTGCGACCTGCATTGCAGTTATTGCCAGAACTGGGTGACCTCGCAGGCGCTCCGTGACCCGGCTGCCGTTTCCCTGCCGCTCGCCGCAGCGCCGGAGGCCTTGGTTTGTGACGCAATTGACCAGGGCGCCAAGGTTATGGTCAGCACCTACAACGAGCCGTTGATCACCAGCGAGTGGGCGGTGGCCATCTTCAAGCAAGCGCGCGCTGCCGGCCTGAAGACGGGATTTGTATCAAACGGCAACGCCACTCCACAGGTGCTTGAGTATCTCTGCCCCTGGGTCGATCTCTACAAGATTGACCTCAAGAGCTTTGACGATCACCATTACCGCACCCTCGGCGGCCGCCTTGCCCCCATTCTGGATACAATCCGGCGGGCGCACCACATGGGTTTCTGGGTGGAGGTTGTCACGCTCTTGATCGAGGGATTCAACGATTCCGACGACGAACTCAAGCGGCTTGCCGCGTTTCTTGCAGACGTCTCTCCCGATATTCCCTGGCACGTCACGGCATTCTACAAGAACTACAAGATGACGGACCCGGCAGATACCAGCCCGCGGACACTGCGGCGGGCTGCGGAAATCGGCAATGCGACGGGCCTGAGCTTTGTCTATGCGGGAAACTTGCCCGGCCAGGTTGGAGCATTAGAAGACACAAGCTGTCCCGCCTGCGGCGAGTTGCTGATCCAGCGCCGCGGTTACCACATTTTGAAGTACCGCCTGTCACCCCAAGGGACTTGCCCGGCATGCCATACGGCGATTCCAGGCCGATGGGCTTCTGAGTTCGAAGGGCAAATCAGCAGCGCACCTTATCATCCTTCTTTCCTCCAAAAAACCGCCCGCCTAACGACGCTCGATTAACAATTAACCTTCGGCCAACCGCAACGCTATCGAAGCCCCGCTGCCGGGCAGCCTTCACTGCTAATGCAGGTGGTAAAAATAATAGCCGGGACCAACTCGCATGTGGTGAATCATCGAGGCAGGTGAAAGTCCCCCAATAAGGAATCCAGCGACCGCTTGAACAAGAGCCAACGGCCAGATGTTGGGATGTCGCACAAAAACCTCGGCAAGAATAAACCCGCCAACGAATGTCGCTGCCATCAAAATGGGACTGGGGATGTGAGCGCCCCCAAACATGACCGCTACTGCCAGCGAACTGAGATATGGAGTTTTAATGATGCGTCTCAGCCGACGGTGAAAGTATGATTGCATCAAGTATTGCTGGAAGGAACACCAAATCGCATATCCGCCAAAGGAAAGCCAGGCATGGGCAAAAGGCACTGCCGCCCAGTTTCGTTTCCATAGGCCGTAGATGACGCCTGGCGCCGCAATCGCGACGAACAGCGGGAAAATCAGGCGCGCGCAAGGCTTGAACTCATTCCCGGTAAGGCCCATTTCCCGCAGCGTGTCGCGGTAAATAACATGGCTGAGAATGACGATGGAAAACAGCGCCGTCCAGGCATAAGGGTGAGTATATTGCCAGTGCCAAATGTAGAGGAGTATCCCCGAATACACCGCCATAATTTCGACGCCAGTCGCGAGCGGTGGAATGGGATCGATGGCCGCTATTCCCGCTCTCAAAACCGGCCTGTTCACGCCTTCCTCCCTCTAAATTCTAAGACCGGGATGGAAAATAACACGAATCAAAACTTCATCGCTGCCATGCGGCGCATCAGATTGATTACGTCCTCTCTGGCCATCCGATGCGGCGCAAAGAATTCCTCCCAGGAAACATCAGGGAATCCCAGGCGCGTCAAATCTGTCGGCAGCAATTGTCGGAGGATCTGCGGATTTTCGGAGCGAAAACTAGCGAGCACTTTCCACATGGCTTCGTGGAAGACATTCTGCCAGCGATAATTAGCAAGCAATGACTTCCCAATCTTCCTGACTGAACCCTGAGGAGTTCCCATGCAGAACGCCCGAAGCGCCATCATTTCATCTTGATGTTTCATGCTCCGCTCGCCACGGCTTTCGAGCCGCTTGCGGCTCACAACCCATCTTTGCCGCTGCGGCGCTTGTACGAACGATATTGCCGGACCAGGAATTCCGGCCGCCCATCACGTCGTTCCTTGCCCCACGCGATGATGATTAGGCCTTCTTCTTAGCGCTCTTGGCTTCCACCTTTCAAAAAACGCCTGAAATTCGCCATAAGGCAACCGGCTGGCTGCTTCGAACTGGCCTTTCCTCTGCGCGTAAAGCAATTTGCCATGTGCGTCAAGCACTGCTATGGCGGGTATTCCAAGGCTAAGCGGCACGCCGTATTTTTCTGCGACATCGAGGTTCTTGTCAAAACGGCCCACATCAATCTTGACCACAACGTAATTCTTTGAAATCACTCCTGCCAGCGGGGGAATGTGCATCGCCGCGTCAAGTGCGTGGCAGTCAGAACACCAGTTGGCTCCAAAAACCAGCGCAATGGGCTTGCCCGTCTGCGAAGCTATGGCGACTGCATCGGCTATTTCCTGCTTTATATTCGCGTTCTCATCGTAAAGGGGTCTGCTGGCGGCCGTCGCCACTACAGGAGACAAAACGAGAAAAAGAACCGCGACCGTCCGGATTGTGCGTCTCGTCTGCATCGCTGTCCTCCTGCCACCTCCCTTCTCGATTGCAGTCCAGAATCATTACCCCACGGCGGACGAGCGGGTGTCAAGCCCGCGCTTGAAGGTCAAGTAGCCGCCGCCCTTCGAGTGGAAATACTACGAAGCTTCCATTTCCGGACGGGCACGTTGAAGTCCGCCCACAGAACGGCCGATCAATAGCATGAAAGATGCAGGTCTAAAGGCCCCGTTTTAGGAGACAGACATGCCCGATGCAAGCTCTCACCAGGCGAGCCTCGAAGCCGCCGGTAACGCGGAAGAAAATCGATTCAAGTTCAT
>JAJYJL010000993.1 GCA_021789565.1 Acidobacteriota bacterium | reverse complement strand
CGCACGGTGCGCTATGCCGGCGTGGACCAGATTCCAAACCATGAACGTTACGCCATTTTGTACGGGCCGATTTTGCTGGCTGCTGTGGGATCGCCGGAGGTGAGGTTGCGGGGAATGGATGCAAAGAACGACGAACGGCTCACTGAGTTGCTGGAGCCGCAGCCCGGGCGACCGCTTCACTACACAGTGAAAAATAACCCAGGCATCAGCTACATGCCTTATTGGCAAGTTGACCGGCAGCCGTTCAACTGTCTGCCCGGTTTGCCCCTCGCCCGTTCTTGAATCTGCACATGCGGCCGCGGGTTCAGTGCAGCGCCGCAAGCAAACCATCCTGAATGGATTCCTTATCCGAAAGGCTGAGCTTGGTTCCATTGATGGTGAGGTAAAACACATCAATGGCTTTCCGGCCCTGCGTGTCAATCGAGGCAACTTCGATATTGCATTGATGCTTGGAGAGCAGGGAACTGATCTGGTAGAGCAGTCCCGGGCGATCCTGGGCCGTCAACTCGAGCAACGTGCTGTGGGCGGATGATGTTTCGTCAAATCGTATTTTTGTGAGTATACTGGCTCCGCCTGACCGGCTTTCCGGCCGGATACGGCCGCGCATGAGATCTTCAAGGCTTTTCCCTCCGGTCAGAACGTCCGTGATGGTCTGCTGCAAACGGCCCTGTTCGGCAGGGTTCAGGTCCAGCGTGTGAAACAGATCTACAAACCGGAAGGTATCCAGAATTGTTCCCGCACTGTTAGCGAAGGCATCGGCCGCAACGATGTTCATGCCCCATGCCGTCAGAACACCCGTCAGGGCTGCAAAGATGCGTGGCCGGTCCTTGGTCATAACCATGAGTTCCCAGTGGTGGTCGCGATTTCTTAAGAGCGTCTGTACAGGGTGGGTGGAAAGTGCCCTGGCCATGCGGTAATGGGTCTCAATCTCCTCGGCTGAGTGAATCCGCAGGTAGCGTTTCGGAAAGCCCTTCAGAAATTTGGCCGCGCCGCTGGGAAGTTTCTTGTTGTCGTCGAGGGAAGATGCACTGTCGGTTTCAGAAAGGACCGCATCGGCAGAGAGAATCCGGTCGCTGTCAAGGCTCCGGGCGAGCGCGTTCGATGTCGCCGCGTAGAGAGTCCAAAGCATCTCGGCCTTCCAGGGTGTCAGAGCTTCCGGGTTGACTGATTTGATGTCGGCGTAAGTCAGAAGCGTGAGCATCTTGAGGCGGTTCTGCGATCCCACGATCTCCATCAGGTGGCGGACAGTGGCGGGATCGAAGATGTCCCGGTGCTGAAACGAGACGGACATTTCAAGGTGCCTGCGGATGAGGAATCGGATTGTCTGCCTTTCTTCCTTTTTCACCGGAAGCCGATTGAAGACCTGCTCGACGGCTTGCAGACTTCCTTCGACGTGATTCTCCGCGGGCATTCCTTTGCCCACGTCGTGGAACAGGAGCGCGAAAAACAGAAGATGAGGCTCTTCAAGTTCTGAGAGAATTTCACCAAACTTCCGCTCCCATTCGCCTTCGGCATTTCTCAGGCCACATATGTTCTGGATGGTCAGCAGAGAGTGCTCGTCGGCCGTGTAGCGATGGTAGAAGTCCCGAATCACCAGCGCGTCTATGGCGCGAAATTCCGGGAAGAATTCCTCCAGCCATCCCAATCGGTGCATGGCCCGGACCGCGTCGATGGCGTGGACCAGTGAAAGGATGCGGCAGAAATGCTGCCAGAAATCCGAATAATTTTGAACACCGCCCAGCCCTTCCTGCAATGCGCGCTCTGCCCATTGTTCAGCTTCGCGGCTCATTTCCAATCCGTGCCGGGCAATGAATTCGAAGAGCCTCATGAGGTAGGCGAAGTCGCGTCCTTCGGCTGGTACTTTGAGAATGATCTTTCCGCGCGCGGCCGAAAAGTCAAGGTTGGAGACTCGTGACCTCCAATCTCGGTAAAGGTTGTAAAGCTCCAATCGTCCAGGCTGGGCTTCTTCCATGGTGTCAAGAGTAAGCCGCTTGACCGTGCGGGTATGCCGGAAATAGCCTCGCATCCAGTCAGCCGGCTGGATTTCATGCCCGTAGCTGACCCCTATGCCCCTGGCGGCGGCTTTCTCCTGCAGTTCGTAACTCAGGCGGTTGTCATCCCGCTCCTGCTGGTAGTGGAGAAAGCAGCGTGTTGCTGCAAGAAACTGGAATGCTTGTTCGGCTGCGTCCCTTGACCGGGGATCAAAAAGGCTCCCGGGAGATTTCCACCGCCCGGTGGATTCCAACTCTGAAACGATGTTGAGCCAGCGTGCGACATGAAAGTCGCGAAACCCTCCGGGGACTTCTTTGATATTGGGCTCCAGGTGAAAAATGGTGTCCCAGTGTTTGTGGTGGCGTTCGCGGGTCATTTCAATCAGGTTGGTCAGCAAGGTCTTCCCGTCCTTGCCCAGCAGGCGAGGCAGACGAGTATTACGAAGCTCAGTAAAGAGTTCCTCCGAGCCTGCAACGTAGCGGATGTCGATCAGCGCAACGTTAAATTCCAGGTTGTCCCTGTGGAGAACGCTGCAGTCATCCAGAGTTCTGCAGGTCTGGGATGCCCGAAGCCGCAGGTCCCACAGTGAGCGGACAATCTGCCCGATGGGTTCACGATACTCGGCCAGCGTCGGACCTCTGCTGGAAACAAACAGGAGATCAACATCGGAATGAGGAAACAATTCCTGCCGCCCGTATCCGCCCAGAGCTACGATGCACAGGTCGGCCGCTTCCGCCCGCCGGGCGAAATGGGCCCCATAAAGTTCCCGGATTACGCGGTCCACGGCTTGCGCACGAGCGAGGATGACGGGCCTGCCGTCGCCTGAGGCTTCATATTCAGACCTGATGCGGTCAAATTCACCTGAGCAGAAATCCTGCAGCGACGATTTGTGAGGCGCGGACGGCATGAACTGAGATTATAGGAGAGCTGCTGTTTGCGACAAATTAAATCAGTTTATGAATGGCATAACCAAACGGGGTGGCCAGCTCAAGTATTCCGGCGGGTAATTCGGGAAACATGGGGATGGGCAGTGCGTGAGGTTTATGTCAAAGCGGGTTCAATGCTGGCGTGCCCGGTCTTCTTAGCCTCGGACAGTGCCGATTCTGCCGCCGAAATAATATCCGTGGCCTGGATATTTTCCCCGCCAACGGCAATTCCAAGGCTGACGCTGATAGCGAAGTCACCTGCGAAAGACCGGATGAGGTCGTCGCATAGCTTTGATCGGATTCTTTGAGCCAGGCTTGAAGCACCGGCGCCGTCGCAAGCCGGTGAGATTATGACAAACTGCCCCCCGGCATAACGACCAACCGAATCATAAATGCGGACCGTGGTGCGGATTCTTC
>JAJYJL010000040.1 GCA_021789565.1 Acidobacteriota bacterium | reverse complement strand
TCAGGCTTCACTGGTTTGGGACGGGCGGTCTGAATCCAGTTCCTATACGGGGTACCCTTATGGGTCCATCGAGTTTAAGAAAGCCAGCGAGGGCAATGTTCCCGTGATGATTGTGGCGGGACAGGCGGACCCCGGGTTGCTGATGTTTCCTGATTCACAGCAACAAACTGAACGAGGTTTTCAGGTGGCGACCGCCTACGTCTGGAAGAACGACGCGTACATACCGATCCGGACGGAGTATACGCATAACCACGATTACCTCCTCTACAGCTTCATCGCGGCCCTACACCTGCACGACTATAAGAAAGCTTATTCATTCATCGATCCCGCGCAGTTTCTCAAAACAAAGAAACCAAGCCTCAAGCTTTTCCGTGAGCGTATTCAGAATGCGTGGCCGGAGTTCATCGACGACCGCATCTTTGAAGTCCCCGCACGGCCCGAAATGGAACCGGAACACCACACCTTTATTCTGAGGCTCGGGGGCGGAAAGATGAACGTCTACCATCCAACCTTTACGCCTGGACCTGACTATCGGTTGGCCGGCCTGGCGCGGACCGAATCAAACTATTAAGCGGCAAAGAAGACTTTTTCACTTCCGTGACTGTGGTGGTGTGGTGGACGCGCAGGTTCCCGTTAGCGATCTCTGGTTTGCGACGGGCGCGGTGCGTGGAGAGTGGCCTGTTCCACGCCTTCCTTGTGGGCGTGCAGGCTTGCGAGCTCATCGAGCATCCGGCCGCGCAGTTTTTCAAACTCCGGCCAGTCTTTGCGGGAGACCGAGCGGGCGGGTGGAAGTTTGAGCGCCAGGAAGTTCCGGAATTTGCCATGCTGCTCGATCCGAAAATCGAGATGCGGGCCCGTCGCGAGGCCGGAGCGGCCGCTGAGCGCGATGGTTTGCCCCTGGTGAACACGCTGTCCTGGGTGGACCAGGATGCGCGACAGGTGAAGGTAGAAACTCTCATATCCCATGGCGTGACGAATCTTGACCTCGCGTCCGCCGCCCCGGTCCCAACCGGCAAAAATCACGGTTCCGTCGCCCACCGTTTGCACCTTGGTGCCCACAGGCACGCCAAAGTCGATGCCAAGATGAGGCAGGTAACGCTTGAGGATGGGATGAAAACGATGATAGCTGAAACGGGAGGTAATGGGCGCGGCAAACCTCAAGGGTGATCGCAGGAAGGCTTTCTTCACGGCCTTACCGTCGGGGGCATAGTAGGCGGGCTGACCGTCCGGGTTGCGAAACAGCAGGGCTTGATAATGCTGCCGGCCGCTGTCATATTCGGCCGCCAGGATCTTTCCGTACCCTGCAAGCTTTCCGTTCAAATATCTTTTTTGAACAATCACCTTGAACTGGTCCCCGTTCTGGGTGTCCGTGTTGAAGTCAAAGTCCCAGGCAAAAATGCCAGCGAAATTGAGCGTGAGCTGGTCCTGTTCGCCCTGGTCTTCCATCGCGTTGAAGAGCGAACTGTGCACCGTTCCCGACACTGCGGCTACTTTGGTGGCAAACGGTATTTTCGTGACGCTGGCCCCGAAGCCCGTGGACTGGTTTCTAATCCAGAGCATGTGTTCGGGGTCAATCTCGTAACCGATCTCCTTCAGCCCGCCCTGCTCCGAGCTAATCAGCGTGACCTGGTTACCGGCGCGGACGTTGGCCAGGTTGTAAATAGGGCGCGTGTCCTGAACCATTTTCTGAATGGTGTTCGCCTCAAGCCCGTTATTGGAAAGAAAATCGCTGAAGGTGGTCCTGGGGGGAAGTTTCTTCACCAGCCGGACTTCACGCCTGGCAGAGATCGCTTTAGCTTCTTTCGCTGCAAGGACTCCCTGTTGAGCGAGGGTTCTCTCGGCAAGGTACCGGCGATGGATGACGTATGCCAGAGCCGAGCTTTCAATGGTGATCACAGCCGCCGCGATGATGATCAGCCGCTTGCGCCAGCTCGTGAGTTGCGGGCGCTCGGAGGTGGTTCCAGCTATCAGTTTCCCCAAATTCATATTGCCCGAATTTACCACAGACGTTGATAAACTCAACCCTTTTTATCTTTATGCGGTGCATTCCGCCTTACGCGGACCCATACGGCTGAGGCCCGATTATCGGAGACCTTTGACAGAATATCCTGTATTTTGTGTAGAATACGGTGTCTGTTGGGACTGGTGATCTGGAAACGCACAGGAAGAACACGTTGCACTCGATTCCGAACAATTCATTACCGTCCGCCCGGTTTTCTGATTTGACGGGCTTCGTGCTTGCCGGAGGCGCCAGCCGGCGAATGGGGCGCCCGAAGGCTTCTCTTCAGCTTGGTAGGGAATCCATGCTCGAAAGACAAATCCGGTTACTGCGTTCCGTGGCGCGCCGGGTGGCCGTTGTGGGGCGGGAAGCAAACTATTTGCAGGAGCTTGACGTCCCCTGCGTTCCGGACGCCGTCGCGGGCCGGGGACCTTTGGGTGGAATATACACGGCGCTTCTTCAAAGCCGGACGGAATTCAGCCTGGTTCTCGGCTGCGACCTGCCTTTCGTCAATCGCAACCTGGTGGTTTGCCTGTTGCTTCGCGCCAAGGCTGAAGGGAGCGACGTTGCGGTCCCTCGTTCCCCGGATGGCCGCCTTCAACCACTGTGTGCCGTATACCGGCGGCGCGCGCTTTACGCCGTTCGGACCAGGCTGGCTTTGGGACAAAACAAGCTCAGCGATTTCTTTCCCATGGTCCGTTCCACCGTAATTCCCTGGCGGGAATTGGCCGATGCCGGTGTCCGGGCGCCTATGTTTGTCAACATGAATACTCCGGAAGAGTACGAATACGCGAGGAAAAGGGTTGAGGGTTCGGCAGCGGCCGGTGTCTGAAGCAAATGACCTCTGTTCTGGGAACTTTTGGGACTAAACTGAGAGGGCGAACCTTGGCGGGAGGCGCTGAAGATTGATGACAGAACGCGATACCAACGAAGCCAACGGACAGCCTTACATCCAGTTTCTGAACGTGTATAAATCGTTCGACGAACTTCCGGTGCTGGTTGACGTAAGCTTTGAAGTGAAGCGCGGAGAGATGGTGGTGGTGCTGGGCCGCAGCGGCGTGGGCAAGAGCGTCACGCTCAAGCACATTCTGGGGTTTTTGCAGCCCGACGAAGGGCAGGTGCTGGTGGCCGGCAATAATGTGTCAGCGATGGCGGAGGAAGAGCTTTTTGAGGTGCGCCTCCGTGTGACCATGGTTTTTCAATCCGGGGCGCTGTTTGATTCTTTGACGGTGGGCGAAAATGTGGCCTACCCGTTGCGGGAACGGGTGGCCCGCGGTGAGAGCCTTGATGAAGACGCCATTCAGACCCGCGTGGGTGAGTTGCTGGCGCTGGTGGACCTGCAGGAAGTGCGTGACCTGATACCTTCTGATTTGAGCACGGGCATGAAGCGCGCCGTGGCCATCGCGCGTTCGCTTGCGGCTGAGCCTGAAGCGATCCTCTATGATGAACCCACCACCATGGTGGACCCCCTGATGGCCCAGACCATTGGCGACCTGATTCTGAAACTCAAAAAGCAGACCGGTCTCACTTCCATCGTGGTGACTCACGATATGAAGCTGGCCCGCAAGCTGGCTGACCGCGTGGTTTTCCTGGTGGATGGACGCGTGGCTTATTTTGGCCCTATGAGTGGGCTGGATAACGCTGACGAGCGTGTGATTCAGGATTTCATCCGGCTCGATGAAGTATCGCTCCTGCCACAGACTTCCCATTAGACCTGACGATTCCAACCCTGCGCCCCGTTGCTGTGCCTTTCTTACTTAATCGGGCAGATGTGAACTCGACTTTTCATGCAGGGAAGAACGTAGTGAGCGCAATGGTGCCTTCATTGGAAGGCGGCCAGACCGTTTCGCCGGGACGCGCCCCCGAGCTGCAGGATTGTGATTGGAATCGGTTATCAATCTGGGCAGCTACGCGAGAGGAGCCCCTTAGTTCTCAGTTGACGGGATGCTGGCCGAAGCCGGCATTTCCTTTGATGTGACACTGCGGTCGACTACGAAAGTCAGGTGCGTGCCCTGCAGCAGCACCAGGGCCTTTTCATGTTTGAAGACGTTATAAATGAGGGCCGCACTGGCGCCAATCGCCGCGCCATATCCGATGTCCGCTCCAAAACTGGGTCCGCCACAATTACCGAAATAATTGCAATCAATTTCGTGCCCCATTCCGACCGAAGCTCCGGCGCCTGCTCCCATGGCTCCGGCAATTGCCGCGCCCTTCAGCGCGCCCTTGGCGCTCTTGCCACAGCCCTTAATGGTCCCTTCGGAGTCGCTTGCGGTCCTGGCGCAGGGGCTGCCCTGTGCTTCTTCCAACGACCCGTTCAGAAGGAATTCGTCGCCGTTCTCGGTGGTAATGTCGTCCAGCACAATGCGCATCTCACCCACGCCCTTGATGCGTTTTGACTTTTTCACCATCACGACGTGGCCGTCCACCAGGCTGCCCACCGGAACAATCGTCTTGCCATTGGCAATCACGGGCTGCTCGACGTACCCGGTGAATTTATCGCCCGTCTTGTTGGTCTTTGAGGTCAGAGTGGTTTGCAGCCTGACGTGCAGTGAACTGCCGGCCGGCAAAAGAAGGCCGGCGGGCTTGGTGGCTGCGTTGGCGGCATAGGCGCCGGGCGTGGGGGTATTTGCGGCAACCCCGCTTGGGGGGCTGCCGAGAACGGGAGGTTTATCCTGCGCCGCCAAAACCAGGCCGGGCACTGCCATAGCCAGTAAGAGACTTGCGAGCAGCGCTTTTTTTGTTGATTTCATAACGCTTTCTCCCTTTACCGCCACTCACAGCCGACGAGAGGTCCTCCTCGCGGAGCCTGTGCACCCTGTTTACTTCTTAATATGCCCCCAAAGGTCCTTCTTTGCAAGTTGCCCTTCACGCTATTCGATTCATTTCATCGATATTAGGTTGCACTTTTAGCACGATAAAGCAGTTGCATTTCAGCGCCTCCAACCAGGGCGGCCTAATGAAAAAACTGTATTTGGCAACCGGACATGGCCGAACCCCCGGCAGTCTGTGTGACATCCAATAATAAACGCAGTTTTTCGCGAATCAATAGGCTCTGTGCGGTGGAAGCCTCCGCCAGAAAGGAGGAAACATGAGGGGTCCTTTGTCGTTGGGCAATCTGTGGGCACGGGCTCTGGGGATGGCGCTCGCGGTGATGCTGGCGGCCACCGGAACGTGGCTGGCCGCGGTGGGAAGCATGCCGGAGTTGCCCAATCCAGGCCAGGTGTCCGTCAGCAAGCAGGAGCAGGAGAAGCTGGGCTTGAAGGTGGAGGGCGAGGTGTACCAGCAAATGCCCATCCTGCCCGACTCTGACCGCGTCACCCGGTACGTTCAGCAGATCGGCAAGCGCTTACAAGCGGTTATCCCGCAGCAGTATGACTGGCCTTATCAGTTCCACGTGGTCCAGCAGAAAGAGATCAACGCCTTTGCGCTGCCCGGCGGACCCATTTTCGTGAACCTGGGCACCATCGATTCCGCCGCCAATGAAGCGCAACTCGCCGGTGTGCTGGCACACGAGATGGCTCACGTTTACATGCAGCACTCGATCAAGCAGATGAAGAAGAACCAGGTTCCTAACCTGATTGCCGGCCTGGGCGAGCTCCTGGGGCAGATGATCGGGGGAGCCGGTGGCGCCATTGCTTCCATTGGAGGCCAGATCGGCGGCGGCGTGCTGAGCATGAAGTATTCGCGCGCCGACGAAGCCCAGGCCGACGCAGTGGGCGCCATCATCATGTACAAGGCCGGTTATGACCCGCGCCAGATGGCGCTGTTTTTTCAGACCCTGGAGCAGCAGGGCGGAGGCGGCGGGCCGCAGTTTCTCAGTGACCATCCTAATCCTGGCAACCGCTACGAGGAGGTCAGCAGGGAAGTGCAGAACTGGCCACCCCGGGACTTCCGCACTAACAACGAGGAATTCACCCGGGTCAGGCAGCAGGCACAGCATCTGCGCGCCTACACTGCCCAGGAAATCGCGCAGATGGCCAAGAACGGCCAGATTCACAATGCCAGCATGCCAGCGGGCGTGACCGTACCCGGCAGTGCGGGGGGTACGGACCCGTACGGTGTCATGACCAACGGCAGTTTCCAGACTCTGAATACGGGGGCCTTCTCTATCGAGCATCCGAGTAACTGGCAGGCGCGCCAGCAGCAGGGGGGCGGAGAGGTCATCGCGCCGCAGGCCGGCCTGAGCCAGAGCGGGATTGCCTATGGGGCTATGATCAACGCCTTTCAGCCGCAGAATGCCGGAAACCTGTGTGACGCCGTGCTGGAATTGTACTCGGGCCTGGCGCAGCGCAATCCCGGATTGAGTGTTGTTGCCAGCCACAGCATCACGGTCAACGGCATGCAGGCGAAATCGGTGGAACTGACGGGTCGGTCACCGCTCGGTTCCAGCAGCCAACCTCTTCAGGAACGCGATTGGCTGGTGGCGCTGCCGTATCAGCAAAACAAAGTCATCTATCTCATCTTCATCTCGCCGGAACGCGACTTCTCCAGGCTGCAGCCCACGTTCCAGCAGATGTTGCGCAGCTTCCGCTTGAACCAGGGCTAGACGAAAGGTGTGTAGTGAACAAATGTGGCGCAAATCGTTCTGAGGTAATTGGCTCCAAGGGCGGGCACTTCCGGCTACGCGCCGAAAAGCGAGGTGACAAAGTCGCGGGGATTGAAGGGAATCAAATCGTCGATTTTTTCACCAACGCCGACAAACTGGATGGGCAGTCCCAGCTCACGGGCAATGGCCACCACCACGCCGCCTTTGGCCGTCCCGTCCAGTTTGGTCAGGACGATCCCGGTAGCCCCGGAATGCTCGGTGAACTGGCGCGCCTGTGAAAGACCGTTCTGCCCTGTGGTGGCGTCAATCACCAGCAGGACCTGGTGCGGAGCGCCGGGAACTTCCCTCGATGCAATGCGGCACATCTTGTTGAGTTCAGCCATCAGGTTGTGCTTGGTGTGCAGGCGTCCGGCGGTGTCCACAATGACCGGATCAAAGTGGCCTGCGCGGGCAGCCTTCAGGCCGTCGAAGACCACTGCGGAGGGATCGGCGCCCGCCTTCTGCTTGATGATTTCCATTTCCAGGCGCGAGGCCCAGATGTCAAGCTGTTCAATGGCGGCGGCTCGAAAAGTATCTGCGGCCACCAGCAGCGGCTTGCGACCCTGGCCCAGGTAGAACCGGGCAAGCTTGGCGATGCTGGTGGTCTTTCCCACGCCATTCACGCCCACCACCAGGATGACTTCCGGCTGGCCCGCAGCCGGTTTTGGGGGCACTGCCCGGCTTCCGGCACCGTTCGGCGGATGCTCGAGAATCCTTAGAATTTCCTGTTCCACAGCGCCCCGGATTTCGCTCGCACCCTTCAGATTTCCGCGCCGGGCCTGCTCCCGCAGGCCGGTCAGAATATCGCTGGAGGTCTTCACGCCCAGGTCAGCCATGATCAGGGTGGCTTCCAGATCATCCAGCAGGGCCGGATCAATGGCCTCTCTGCCTTCCGTGACCTGGTCAATCCTTTCGACCAACTGGTTTTTGGTTGACGCGACCGCCTGCTTAAGCCGGCTGAAGAACCTGCTTTTTTCTTCCTGTGGACCGAATAGAGTTTGCACCATGGTACTTTATTGTAGCGCAAATGCGGGCGGGCTCAGGAGTTGACCTCGACAATCGGGGTCTGGGCGCTGCGCATCATCTCAAACTTTCGGAGGTACCCCTTGGTGTAGGCCGAGTGCAAAGCATCCACAACGATGGGGTCGTAGCGTGTCCCGGCATGCTTTTTCAGGATGTCCAGCCCTGAGGGGAAGTCGCGACCTGACTGATAGGGACGGTCTGTGGTAATGGCGTCGAAGGTGTCGGCGACCGCAATGATCCTGACCAGCAGTGGAATTTCGTCGCCCTTGATGCCGTCCGGATAGCCGGAGCCGTCGAGCGATTCGTGATGCCAGCGGATTCCCGGCAGCGTATCGGCAAGCTGCTGCACCTGCCGGACAATTTCAAAGCCGATGATGGTGTGACGTTTCATGAGTTCGAATTCTTCATCGGTCAGCACTCCGGGCTTCCGCAGAACCTGGTCGTCCACGCCGATTTTTCCTACGTCATGCAGCGTGGCGGACGCCCGGACCAGCTCAATTTCCTGTTCGTCCAGCCCGATCTCCCGTGACAGAATCACCGAATAATTTGACACTCGGCCCGAGTGGCCTTTGGTGTAGGGATCCTTGGCGTCAACCGCCGCCGCAATCATTTCAATGGAGTCGATAAAGAGCTGGCGGTTTTCCTCCGATGCCCGCTGGAGGTCGCTGATATACTGCTGGATGTCTTCCGCCATGATGTTGAAGCCCTGCGCCAGTTCGCCGATTTCCGTCCGGTTGCGGACGTCGGCGCGAACGCTGAAGTCTTTTGCGGCGATGGCCCGGGCCGTGCAGGCCAGATGGTCGATGGGGCGCGTAATCGACTTCGACGCGAAGACGGCGACAATCAGGCTGATGATCATCACCAGCAAGCCCAGCCGGATGGTGGCGTCCCGCATTTCAATGACGGTCATAAAGGCATCGCTTTTCTTTTTTTGGAGGATAACGCCCCATCGTCCGCTGAGCGTGGGCGAATAGGTCCCCAGCATGGGGACGATTCTGCCGTTGCGGACCAGATTGTACTCCGAGGTTTCGGTCAGATGGGCGCGGCCGCGCCACGCCAGGAATTTCTGCACGATGGGGTCGCTGACCATGTCGATGCCCGCGACATTCTGGTCGGGATTGTTGGAAGCCACCGTCCGCCCTGAATTGTCCACGATGTAGGCCTCGAGGCCCAGCCTTCTGGATTCTGAGAGTTCGTCTCCCAGCGGCCGGAGGGTTACGACCGCCGCAATCATGCCAAGAAAAATGTTCTGGTGCTGGATGGGTTCAGCGATCACCATCACCAGTTCGCTGCCGCGCGGCCCCACGGCAGTCAGCGGATTGCTCTCATAGCGCTGTCCCTGGCGGACCGCCAGAAAGGCTGCCTCCATGGTCTTGCGGACAAAGGTGTCAGAGCTTGCGTTGATTCCGCTGGCCTGGGTGGCCTGGGCCCCCCGCCCGCGGGCCTCCGCGTTCAGGACGGTCACGTAAATCACGCTGGGCTGGTCGCCGAGAGAGTCCTCCAGGGCGCGTTCCAGGCGGGGATCGTTCTCATACTTTGAGTTTCGGACCTCAATGGCCAGTGGAATAACCGCGTCAAAAAGTTCCTTTACCTGCTGGCGCACGTTTTCCATGTAGAGCTGAATCTGCTGGGCGAGCGATTTGGAGAGCGTTGTCTGCAGAATCTTCTCCTGGGTTTCGAGGCGTTGCTTGTTCATGCTCACCATGCGGGAACCGAAGAACCACAGGGGAACGACGCTGATGCTGATGAGGATCAGCAGCAGGATGTACTGAATTTTCAAACGTCTGGGGAGGAATGGTTTCATCTGGGCCGCGCTCACTTCACCCTTGTAAACCTCGGTTTGGGACGGGCAAAACTTGAGTGAGCCGGCCGGGACGCCTGGGCAGGCCGTTTGGGCGCGCCCCGGCATTATCCTTCACCGGTCAGGCGATTGCCATCCGGGCTCTCAGGACATTGCGAGCGGGGTGTGATGAGGATCAAGGAGAGCTTTGGGATGGTCTTCATCGAGCCATGGATGCTTATTGAGGGAAACGGGCCACCTTGCGGTATTCAGCCCCTCCGGGCAGCAGCCTGCTTTCCCAAAGGAAGAATTCCGAAACTCCAAAAACTCCCAGAAGAGGACTGTTCTGTTCAGCCAGGAGCGCCTCCATCCTGGGTTGGGGACGGGGAATTTTGAAGCGGGCAAGGGTGAGGTGGGGTTTGAATGCACGGTTTTCCGGGGGAAATCCCAGAGGCGCCAGCGCGCTTTCAACCTGTGCCGCCAGCCGCGCCAGCGCCGGCGGGGCGTCAAGGCCGGCCCAGAAAACACGCGGCCTTTTCGCCTCAGGGAAAAAACCGAAGCCCTGAACCCCAACGGTGAATTTCTCAAACCGTTCCAGCCGGCCCAATGCGCTTTTCACCTCGGCTTCCTGCAGGCCGGAAATCTGCCCCAGGAATTTCAGCGTCAGGTGGATTCCCTCTGGCCTCGTCCAGCGGGCATCCGGGCACACCGCGCGAAAGCGCGCCTGCTGGCTCGCCAGCGCTTTTCGGATGGATTCTGGCAGTTCAATCGCAGTGAATGCCCGCATACCCGTTCCCGGATTGGGATGAAAGGCGGCCCGATTCCCGGCCTAATTTCTGATTCGCCGCCGAAGCATTTCCAGAGCAAACTGGGAGGAAAGCAGCCGTACGCGTTCGCGATCACCCGGAAAGCGGAACTCGCGGACTTCCGTCCCGCGTTCGTCGGCGACGGAAATGATGACCATGCCTGCGGGCTTCTCCTCAGTTCCACCGCCGGGTCCGGCGATTCCCGTGATCCCGATGCCGATGGAAGCATTCGTCCTTCGCCGGATGCCCTCCGCCAGGGCCTGGGCCACGGGCTTTGACACGGCCCCGTAGGTTTCCAGCAGGCTGGGGGAGACGCCTGCAAACCGAGTCTTCAGTTCATTGCTGTAACAGACGGCGCCGCCCAGGTAGTATTCGGAGCTTCCCGGGACGCGCGTAATCCGCTCACTCAGCAACCCGCCGGTGCAGCTTTCGGCAGTGGCCAGGGTTTTCTGCTTCATTACGAGGTACATCCCCACCACTTCTTCCAGGGTTTCGCCGCTGGTGGAAAAAATGTGGTCGCCCAAGGCCGGCTCGATCTTGTCCGTAAGCTCATCCAGCAGGGCGTCCGCTTCCTCCTGGGTCGCGGCGTGAGCAGTCAGGTGTACTTCAATGGCCCCGCTGGTGGAGAGGATGGTGGTGGAAGGGTCGCTGTAGGCCTTGTAAATCGGCGCAATCCGCTGGTCCACTTCAGATTCCGGCAGCCCGGCCACCTTGATGACGCGGGTGCGGATCCTGCTGCCGGATACTCGGCTCTTCAGGCGCGGCATGCACTGGTTGTCAAACATCGCCTCCATTTCGAGCGGCGGCCCGGGAAGCAAGACGATGATCGTGCTGTCCTGCTCCATCCAGATTCCCGGCGCGGTGCCTTTCTGGTTGGGCAGCCACTCGGCGCCTTCCGGGACCAGGGCTTGCCGCGCGTTGTTGGCGGGCATCTTGCGGCCTGTGCGGGCATAACGCGCCGTGATGCGCTCGATGACTTCCGGAACTTCCTGCAGGGTGCGGCCCAGAACTTCCGCTACAACCTGGCGGTTGATGTCGTCCTCAGTGGGGCCGAGACCGCCCATCAGGATGATCAGCCCGCTGCGCTCAAGCGCGCCACGGAAAACGGATGCAAGCCGTTCGGGGTCGTCGCCCACCACGGTCTTGAATCGGACTTCAATGCCGAGAGAATTCAGCCTGCCGGTGAGATAGAGAGAATTGGTGTCCTGGCGATGGGGAGTGAGAAGTTCCGAGCCGACGGCGATGATTTCTGCGTCCATTCTGGATTAACAATGAGCGGCCAGCCATCAAAGAGGAATTGTCCCGATGGTCCTCTCGCCAGCCGCGCCTGGATAACCTTCTCACTTCTCGCTCGGTTTCAGCAGGGGCTGGCCTTCGATTCCAAGGAACAATTCGACCAGGGAGTTGTTGGTGGCCACAATCATCGTTCGGCGAGGGGTGAACGCCAGCCCCACAATGTTGTATCCGGAAACGCACAGTTCCGTTTTGCCGTCGGGCGCGATCCGCACAACTCCCCGGTGCCCGGAAAGCGATGCCGCCACATAGAGATTGCCTTCGGAGTCAAATGCCATTCCTTGCGGGCGCCCCAGACCACGATAAAAGCGATTGACGGCGCCCTCGGGCGTAATACGGTAGATGCTGTCAAAGCTTGAAGTGGTCGGACCTGTGACGTAGAGGTTGCCTTTCGGCCCGAAAGCCAGATGATAGGCGGAAACGCTGGGTTCGAGTGTCGCGAACACAAAAATCTGGCGGTCGGGGCTGATCTTGAAAATCGTGCCGGTGCGGTCCCCCGCGTAAAGGTTCCCAACACTGTCAAACGCCAGGCCCGTTGCCACACCCATTCCTTCTGCGTAGGGAGTGACCTCGGCTTCCGGAGTCACCTGATAGATGGTGCCTTCCATACGGCTGGAGACGTAAAGCATGCCCGCGCGGTCGAAGGCCAGCCCGGTCGCATTCATGAGATCGTTGACAAAGGGTTTCACCACATGCTGGGTGTTGATCTTGTATATGGCGACGGGGACCTTCTGCCCGCGGCTCCCGCTGAAAGTGGAAAAGATGTTTCCTTCGGCATCGACGGCGGGATTGGCGACGGGGTGCAGGGTGTCGGTCAACTGGATGCCCACCGCCACAACTGTCGGGGACGTCGTGGCCTTGCCCGTGTCGACGATCATCTCACCGCTGACCACACCTTCCGGCACGCGGACAATCAGACGGCTGGAAGAACTCAGCAGGACGCTCCCGGGCTGGTCGCCGAAGCGCACCGTGGGGCGGCTGTTGCCGTTGGATACGAAACCTTTCCCCAGAACCGAGATCTCACCGCCGGGAATTGCGGCCTGCGGTGTGACCCGCTCAACAAGCGGTTTGCTTTCTGCCTTTGGCGACTTTCCCGTTGAGCGTCTCCCCTTTGTTCCCTTTTTCCACAAGTTCATGGAATTATATAACCTAGCAAAACGAGCGTCCCCAGTGCGTATACGCCCGCGATCACATCATCTACCATGATACCCCAACCGCCAGGCAAACGCTCTGCCCGCCCGGCCGGAAACGGTTTGCTAATGTCAAAAATTCTGAAAAGGGCGAACCCGGCAAGCAACAACTTCCAGGAGGCGTGCGGAAACAGCAGGAAGGCCACCATCTGTCCCGCGACCTCATCAATCACCACGGACCGGGGGTCTGTCCGTCCAAAAAACTTTTCGCTTTGCCCCGCCGCCCACACACCAAGAAAAAAAATAAGCGCCACCAGCAGCGCCAGTAAGGCAAAGTGTCCCGCAGGGGTGAGCGGAATCGTATCCAGCGCGGCCACCAGGATCACCGCCACGGCAGAGCCCACGGTCCCCGGAGCGACCGGGAAGTCCCCCACGTCTGCAACCGTCGCCACCCACACAGGCAGAGTGCGCCGCCGTTCAGCCACCATTTCCGTCTTCACCGTTGTCCTCCGCAGTGGGTTCGCTGCCATCCTGGTTTCCAGTGGCGCTGTCTGGAACGCGGTAACGCCCTTCCAGCCAGTTGTCGAGGTCAATCAGTTTGCAACGCTCGCTGCAGAACGGCCGGAAAGGATTTCCCTTCTGCGGGACTTCCTTTTTACAGATGGGGCATGTCATGGCCCCTCGCTGAAACGCCTTCGATGAGTGGTTCGATCTGGACCAGTCCACGCTGCTGGCGAGCGCCTGCTGCCGCGCCTTCCGGCCCGGCGAAGGCGGCCTCTTCAAGCCTTGCCACCAAGTCGTAATCCCCGCTCTGGGTAATGGTCGCCCAGCGGAACTGCCCGGCCCTGGGTTCCGGCCCGGCAAAGTCGTTGATGTAAACCTGTCCGTCGATGCCCGGCGCCTGGGTTTCCAGCCGTCCCCGGAACAGCCATTCGGTTTCTTCCGACGTTCCTTCTACCAGAACGGGCAAAACCCTGCCCACGCTGGCGCGCAACTTCCGTCGTGAAATTTTGCGTTGCGCCGCCATCAGTTTCTTCCGCCGCCGCCCCGCGACCGCCGCCGTCACCTGCTGCGGATGGCCGTAGGACCCGCACGTCTCCTCATTCGAGTAGAGGAAAACTCCAAGGTGATCGAACTCGGCCTCGGTGACAAAGTCCAGTAGGTCCTGGAAATCGTCTTCGGTTTCCCCCGGGAAGCCCACAATCAGGGAAGTGCGCAGGGCCGCGCCTGGAACCGCGGAGCGGATTTTCCCCAGCATTTTCAGAAAATGTCTTCCGCTGGAGCCGCGCCGCATAGCCTTCAGCACAGCGCGGCTGGAATGCTGCAGCGGAATGTCAAAATACTTCGCCACTTTTGGAGTTTCCGCAACGGCTTCGATCAGGGCCTCGGTCACGCGGTTGGGATAACAGTAAAGAAAGCGGACCCAGGCAAGTTCAGGGATATTGCCAAGCTCCCGCAGCAGCAGGGGCAAACCGTCATGGAGTCCCAGGTCTTCGCCATAGCTCGTGGTGTCCTGGCCCACCAGGGTGATTTCCCGCACGCCCTGCGCGGCCAGTTGTTCGGCTTCGCGCACCACGGACTCAAAACGCCGCGAGCGAAACCGGCCCCGCATCTGCGGAATCACGCAGAACGTGCAAGGGTGGTCGCAGCCCTCGGCGATCTTGATGTAGGCGGAATACGACGGCGTGGAAAGAATTCTTGGGGTGAACTCGTGGTAAAGGTACGGCTCGGCCGGCTGCTGCGATTCGCGTCCCGTGGCGTCCAGCCGGCAAGCCTCCAGAACGCGCTCCAGCTCATTGGTGCCGATCACAAAATCGACTTCGGGAATCTCTTTCAGGATTTGCTGCCGGTAGCGTTCCACCAGGCATCCGGCCACAACAAGCTTTTTGGCCGTTCCTGATTTCTTATGCTCCGCCATATCCAGAATGGTATTGATGGATTCCTGCTTGGCAGGTTCGATAAAGCTGCAGGTGTTCACCACCAGCACGTCGGCATCCTCTGCTCGCGGGGTCAATTCGTACCCCTGCCGCGCCAGTAATCCCAGCATCACTTCGCTGTCGACCAGGTTTTTGGGGCAGCCCAGGCTGACCATTCCTACTTTGGGCATAAAAGTTTTTCTGACCCCGTCTTGCGGGTTATCTGATTGATAAAGAATTTTACCACATCTCAAAGCTGCGCTACGGGCCGGTGGGGGTCTTCTTCCAGATCAGCACCTGATCGTCGGTTGTGGCCGCCACGTAGTTTCCATCGGGCGAGAAGGTTACCGTATCCACCGGCGCGCGGCTTTCACTAAGGGTCTGCACGGGCTTGCCGTCATCGGCGGACCAGATCCGCACGGTGTGGTCTTCGCCTGCGGACGCCACCCAGCGCCCGTCCGGCGAAAATTCCGCCCAGCGCACGGGTCCCTTGTGGCCGGAAAGCGTCTCCAGAAGTTTCCAGTCCGGGACCGACCAGATTCGCACCTGCCCGTCTTCGCTTGCCGTCACCAACTTCCGGCTGTCTCTTGAAAAGCACATGCTCATCACGGTTTCCCGGAATCCGGAAAGCACATCCACAAATTTATGCTCGCTCAAGCGGACCACAATAGGATTGGGTGAGCCGCCGCCTGCTATCTGCGCCAGCAGCAGCCAGTGCCCGTCGGGCGAAAAACTGTAGAGGTGCGGCTCCCGCGTCAACTCCGGAATCTTGATCTCCATGGCCTTGCGGCTGATGGGGCTCCAGAGGATGAAGGTATCATCCTTGTACATCCCCAGGAATTTGATTTGAGGGAAATAGCGGGGACGTCCGAATCCCCCGCCGGCTCCAAACATGGCAACCGTCCCGTCCAGTGCATCCTGCTGAATGTTCCAGCGGAATCCGAGCAGGGGCGTCGGGCGGTCGTGCTTGTTTTTCTCGTGGACAATGCCGGTACCGAGCAGGAAAAGCGTGTTCGGATCCAGGAAATTCACCGATTGAATATCCAGGTCGCTGAGGTCCTTGATCCTGGGATGGAGCACCTTTTCGATGCTGAGGTTCCCTCCCGTCAGCCCGTCCACCACAATCTTTCCCTTGCTGACCAGGGCGAGTGCGGAACTGTCGGGTGAAAAAGCGCCTTCCGGTGAGGAGTGGGTTGCCAGATGCCCTTCCACGTTTCCAATGTTTACCCAAATGTAGTTCTCCTGGGCTGACGGCGCTGTTTCAACCTGAGGGCTGCGCGACCCGGCGGGAAGCCCCGGCACGTCACAGAGAAGCGCCGCCGCAGCCAGTCCGGCCATGATGCATGTCCACCTCCTCTCCCTGAATCTGTGCGGGGCGTTCAAATGATGCCTCCTTCGGCAATCCGTTCCACCAGTTCCCGGTCGGCCTCAAGAAAATTGTATCCCGCCAGTTGATGGCGCTGCGCCCATTCAATGGCTTCGAAAACCCGGTTGGCAACCTCGCCCCGGTAGGAACCAACGCGGAAGAAAATGACCTCAACATAGCGGTCCGGGTAGCGGTGGCGCAGGCGGTACACTTCCTTGCCGATTGCCGCCTCGATGTTCAGTTCCTCGCGCAGTTCCCGCCGCAGTGAGGCCTCCAACTCCTCGCTGTCCTTCACTTTTCCGCCCGGGAATTCCCATTGCAGCCCGTAAGGATCGGAGCGGTGCCGCTGGCAAATCAGGATTTCATCGTCTCGCACGATGATCCCCGCCGTCACCAGAATGGGTTTGGCATTGCTCATAACAGTTGTGTGGTTCTATTACCTTTCGGCCGCGCAGTTTGCGCATCGCAAGCGGCGCCGTGTTGTACTACGCCCGGCCTGTTTCCGGAGCGTGAATCCCCATTTCCGCTTCAAGCCACATCGGTCAACATCCCGTCCGCACACCTCTTCGGCGCAATCGAACCATCATAGACTGAGATGCACAAATGACGCCACCAGCCGGTCCGTGCCGGGTGTGCGACATAGAAGTAACAATTCTCGCGTTCGTGTTTATTGTGGCCCCGGTCTTAGTGTATATGGTACACTAAGAGTAGGAGGCCACCACTATGTCGGAACCACTCGCGACTCTGGAG
>JAJYJL010000992.1 GCA_021789565.1 Acidobacteriota bacterium | reverse complement strand
GCAGGACAACGCCCCTACTAATCAAGGCATTCATAAAATTCGCCACATCATCATCATCATGCAGGAAAATCGCTCTTTTGACAGCTACTTTGGAACTTTTCCAGGAGCAGATGGACTACCGACGAAAGACGGCGCTTTTACAGTCTGTAATCCCGACTCCGAAACAGGGAAGTGCATAAGTCCGTATCATGACAACCATGATAAGAATAGCGGAGGACCGCATCGCGCTGTGGATACGATTCGTGAAATAGATAACGGCAAGATGGATGGCTTCATCATTACTGCGGAGCAAGGGAGAAAGGGTTGTCAAGCTGCTGCGGACCCTGCGTGTGCGGCTTTCGCACGTCCAGATGTAATGGGCTATCACGATGGACGTGATATTCCAAATTACTGGACCTATGCGCGAACTTACGTGCTGCTGGACCACATGTTCGAGCCAAACTCATCGTGGAGCCTGCCTGCGCATCTGTACGAAATCTCTGCGTGGTCTGCGTACTGCACCAGGCACAACGACCCAATGAGTTGTTCCAATGCACTGGACGATCCGGGTGCGGTCCCTGACGACACGTTTCGTCGAGGTTCGCAAGCCGGGTTGGAGCGCAATGGTCCTGTAGGGACAAAGCCTATTTATGCATGGACTGATGTGACCTATCTGCTGCATAAGTACAACGTGAGTTGGGGCTACTATGTGGTTCCGGGAGGCCCCGGATGCAAGGGAGATACGAAGACAGAGAACTTCTGTACACCTGGAATATGGAGCCCTCTGCCGTATTTCGATACTGTTAACAACGACAAACAAGTAAAACTGGTTCAGTCCATCTCTAACTTTTTCAAGCAGGCGCACGATGGGACACTACCCTCGGTAACGTGGATCGCCCCAACCTTCGCAGACAGCGAACACCCGCCAGCGTTGATATCGGCGGGGCAGACCTGGGTAACCAGTCTTGTCAATGCGGTGATGCAGGGACCTGACTGGAAAGACTCTGCAATCTTCATCACCTGGGATGATTGGGGAGGATTTTACGACCACGAGCCGCCTCCTGTGGTGGATCAGAATGGATATGGACTCCGAGTGCCTGCTATGGTCATCTCGCCCTACGCCAAGCCACACTATATTGACCACCAGATATTGAGCTTCGACGCATATCTGAAATTTATCGAAGATGATTTCATGGGGGGCGCCCGGCTCGACCCCAGAAAGGATGGGCGGCCCGATCCCCGTCCCACGGTTCGCGAGGACGCGAGGATTCTGGGGAGTCTACAGAACGATTTTGATTTTGATCAGACTCCGCTCAAGCCATTGGTTCTTTCCACGCATCCCAAGACCGATCTCGTCGAACCCAGCCAAGCGCCACTCCATCGAAAGAAACTCAATTGAATCGTGGCGCAGGTGCGCTACAACCGGAATGCTCAATTTGTAGAAGGGAACTGTAGGAGAACTGATGAAGCAGAATCGATGGCCATGCCTTGTCTTTTTTTTGGCTTTCTCATACAATTTCGCGACGGCTCAATCGCCGTCGCAGCAGAAGAATGAGAAACGTAATGCTGCTGTCAATCATCTGCCCCCCCTGCAGCGGCAAATCATTCAAGAACAAAAGGCCGTTTTGGACTCATTGCCGGCGTTCGCGCAAGATGTGGTCACGCGGTTGGATAAGTTGAACCATCTTCCTGCCGGAGAATGGCGCTACCATGTTGCTGACCTGGCGCACGGCGAAAGCCCCACTTTGGACGACTCCAGTTGGCCGGTGGCCAAACCGGGGCCAGATTACTCTCAGGATGCGCTTTGGTTCCGGCAGTGGGTTACAGTTCCCCAAACGCTTGATGGCTACAACCTGACTGGCGCGACCATTTGGTTTCACTTTGATGCTTCGGCGCCCGGCGGAGCTCCGCAGATTATCTATTTAGACGGACGACGCGTGGCCCTTGGCATCGACCTGGAGCCGATTGAGTTGTTCGAACATGCAAAGCCTGGCGAGAAGATTCTGGTGGCCGTGAAAGTCCTAGCCACCTCAGGCAAAAAGCGCATTCTTGGCAGTACTATGAACATCGACTTTGCAGAAGACCGGCCCGACCCCGAGGATCTGTGTACCGAGTTTCTCACCGCTGCGGCTCTGATTCCGACCTTTAATGACTCAACACAAGATCGCACCGTGCTCTATAAGGCGATCAAACAGGTGGATATGACATCGCTGGAAGCAAGCGACCAGCAGCGCTTCGATGCATCGCTACGCACGGCACAATCGACTCTGCAGGCGCTCGAACCAGAAATGAGTGCGCTAAAGGTGAACCTGACTGGCAACTCACACATTGATGCCGCGTGGAAGTGGCCGTGGATCGAGGGAGTGGAGGTGGTACGCGACACATTCGGAACTGCTCTGCAGTTGATGGACGAATACCCCAGTTATAGCTACACCCAATCAGCGGCGGCGTATAACGATTGGCTTGCAAGGTACTATCCGGACATTAACGCGGGTATCAAGAAGCGAATCAAGGAAGGTCGCTGGGAAGTGGTCGGCGGGATGTGGGTTGAGCCGGACCTAAATTTGCCCGACGGTGAATCGACGGTACGCTTGCTGCTGATTGGCAAACGCTGGTACCTGAAACATTACGGCGTAGATGTGCGCGTTGGTTGGAATCCAGATTCTTTTGGCTACAACTGGCAGCTTCCACAAATCTACAAAGAGTGTGGCGTGGATTATTTTGTGACTCAGAAGATGGCGTGGAACGACACCAACCAGCTTCCTCTCAAGCTCTTCTGGTGGGAGTCGCCTGATGGAAGCAAAGTGCTGACTTACTTTCCGCACGGCTACGCGAACAAAAACCTGAGTCCCTCGCGGCTTGCAAACGACTTCGCGCAGGCGCGCAGAGATGTGCCCAGCCTGACGGATATGATGGACTTGTACGGGATAGGTGATCACGGCGGTGGCCCGACGCGCGCCGTGCTCGATCAGGGCCTGCATTGGATGAAGCCGGATAAGGTTGTTCCCACAATGACATTCGGCACGGCGCTTCCTTACTTTCAGACGGTACAGAAGCAGCTCGTCCCCCAATCACCGGTGTGGAACTACCAGAGCATTGCCAAGGGATTCAAGCCGCCTCCAATTCCGCCTAGTGGCAAGATTGAGATTCCTACCTGGAAGGATGAACTCTACCTGGAGTTCCATCGCGGGACTTACACCACGCAGTCGCACATGAAGAAACTTATACGCGAGAGCTCGGAGTGGGCGCTGGACGCGGAAAAGTATGCCTCGCTGGCATGGCTCGACGGCGACACCTATCCGGACGGCGAACTTACCGCAGCATGGAAGAAGATTACATTCAATGATTTTCACGATCTGGCGGCGGGTAGTGGCATCGCCGTCGTTTATAAGGAT
>JAJYJL010000991.1 GCA_021789565.1 Acidobacteriota bacterium | reverse complement strand
TCATTTCTGGTCCTCCTCGGGCTTTTATACCCCGGAGAACTCTCATTTACACTGGTACAGTTTTCGGGGGGCAGGTCAATGAACCCGAAAGTCTGGACCATCACAGCGAACTTCTTCGGATCTTGGGATACGAAGTTTTGGCTTGTAACTCATATGAGGACGGCCTGGCCATGCTACAGAATGAGGACTTTGACCTTGTTACCGTAGGACAGGGCGGTATGGCATTTGAGGGCAAAGACGTTGTGATGCGCGCACTGGAAATTGACCGTAATACGCCGGTTCTGGTGCTGGCGCGAAATTCGGATATGGACAATTATCTGGAAGCCATGCAATTGGGTGCAATTGACTATCTGGAAATGCCTGTCCCGCAAGAGGAATTCCTGCGAGTTCTTCGGACGCATCTGCTTGGCTCTATTGGCGGGAGGTATGACGCCTGATCTTTGCTGCTGGTGTCCCGTGACGGCATCTACCAGCCATTTGCTGTCCCCAGCTCCAGTCGGCGTCGCTATTGCCTGGTTGGTCTGCTAAGACGGACGAGAAGATAAGAATTAATTCCAAGGCAACACCTCCCGGGCAACCGGCTCAAACCGAAACCGAGTGTTAAGGGCTATGTTGTAGATTCTGCGTCGGGAAATACATTCTTTGTCCCATTCGTAACAAGAAATCCACGCCCCAATGAGCGCCGCAACACTTTCAAGGTGGGAGGAAGTGTGTTAGCCTGAAGGTTGAGCTGGATAGGGCTGTCTGCGCCCACTGCAGCATCGGAATTTATGGCCTCGATCGTGCCTTCGCTACTTGCAGGAGACATCAGCCGGCTTGCAGAATCGCTGGATGTGGTACAGGCACTTGGGATTTCGACCATCCATATTGACGTGATGGACGGGCACTTCCGGCGGCAGATCTCTGTAGGACAGCCTGTGGTCCGCAGCGTCCGCAAGGCGACCCATTTGAATCTGGACGTTCACATGATGGTTGAGCGCCCTGAGCGCTATTTCGAGGATTTTGTTAGGGCCGGTGCAGACTCGCTGGCATTTCATTTTGAGGCAACGCAGAACATAACTTTGGCAACTGAATTAGCCCGAAGGCTGGGAACCAAGGTCGGTCTGGCACTGAATTCATCTACGCGGGTCGAAAGCTGCTTCGATGTTCTGGGATATCTCGATTATGTTCTGGTTGAGACAGGGATCGAAACTTTCATGCCTCGTTCGCTCAGCAGAGTTTCCGCCCTTGCAAAAGAACGTGAGGTACGCAAGCTGAATTTTTCCATCGCGGCCGAAGGTGGTATTCGGGCCAGAGAGGCGGAAGACTTGGTGGCGGCGGGCGGGGACATCCTTGTGGTTGGTTCAACCATCTTTGATAGAAGCAAGGATGGTGATGTGATGCGTGCGGTTGCGAGGACGTTGAGCGGCACCCCTTTGGTTGACGGGCGGGAGACGAGGTCCCAGGTGCATTAACTCCCGCTCTGATGACGGGACTTGCAGCCACCTGTGGATTTGGGGGCAGAAACAGCAAGATAATGAGCTTTCAGAATGATACGATGACAGGCTGCTTAAGGCGCGGAGTACCGGGCCAAAACCAGGGGTTTCTGGCGAAGTCTGAAAAGCTTTGGGGATTCCGCTGCAAGCTTCGGCGTGCTGCTTTGCTGTGCTTTCTGGCAACTGTGGTCATGGTTTTGCCTGGCTGCGTTTTATTTGTACACAGAGGTTCTTCGGACAATTTGCTCCCCACGGGCCAGCAGCCTGACAAGATTCTCTATGAGAAGTCCATCGACTCTATTAGCCATGGTCACTATGACGTTGGCCGCCTTACGCTCCAGGCCCTGCTGAATACGTATCCTGACAGCGAGTACCTGGCAAAAGCCAAGCTCGCGATCGCAGACTCCTATTTCGAGCAAGGTGGGACTGCAGGCCTGACAGAGGCTGAGTCTGAGTACAAAGATTTTATTACTTTTTTCCCTACGGCTCCTGAAGCCCCAATGGCCCAGTACCGTGTGGCCATGGCGCATTTTCGCCTGATGGGCAAACCTGATCGGGACCTGACACAGACCCGTCTGGCGGAGGCTGAGTTCAAGGAATTTCTCCTCAAATATTCTGACAGTGACCTGATGCCCCGTGCCAAGGCCCGTTTGCGAGAGGTCCAGGAAGTGTTGGCACAGGGAGAATTTGAGGTCGCGCGCTATTACTACGACAAGCACGCGAATCCCGCGGCGGTTTCACGCCTGGTGGAAATCGTTGACCATTATCCCTCTTTCAGCGAGGCCGACCAGGCATGCTGGTACCTGGGGCAGACTTATGAGCGCATAAAGAAGCCGAAGCTGGCTGCTCCTTACTACGCCCGGATCCTCACCGATTATCCTTTGAGTTCCATCGTTCCGCAGGCCAAGGAACAGCTTGCTGCTCTGCACCAACCCATCCCAGAACCTACCAAAGCAACACTAGCGCGGGCGCAAGCCGACGCCCTGCATGATACTCGCCTGAGCCTTATGCAGAAGATTATGGGGACATTCTCGAGTGCACCAAATCTCAGCGCTACGCGGCACGGTCCGGTCATCCTGAGTAATGAGTCCAACAACCCCGTGATGATGGCAAAAAATCCTCAACCTGGTGAGGGATCAGAGAATTCAATTGCCGTCCAGCCTGTCGGTGAATCGGCGTTGAAGAGCGGGAAATCAGTTGATCCTGCTGGCTCGACGGCCAATTCCCGTGAAGAAAAGAACTCGAGCGGCTCGAATGAGAAAGTTGAAGACAATTCCGGCGGCGACACAAAGACCGCGACAGTGCCGAAGAAAAAATCTGGGCCACTCCATATGTTCAAGAGAGTTCTTAAACCTTTCTAACTTACCTGTTTTTCGGCTTCTCTTTGCTCCTGAATACCTGCCTTTCCCGTCTGGAGGAGAGAACCGCCCAGTTCATTTCGTTGCCCAATTCCCATGCTAGGTCTGTAGTTGTGAGGGGTAGCTGCCGGTTCTTTTTCGATAGAAACTTGTGTTCGGAGCCGGTGGGTGCAGTTGGCGGGACGTTGACCCGTTTGTGGCCGAACGATATAGTAAACTAACCTTTATGCTTTGCCAGGCGACTTAGATTAGAATGCGCCGCTTGCGCCGGGGCTTTCCCGTGTCTGGGCTGCGAATTGCGATGCAAAAGAATGGGAGTGAAAGTGGAAACAGAGGTCCCCAAGGTATATTCTCCGGAATCGATTGAACCTTACTGGGCGCGCGTGTGGGTTGAGCACAAAATCTACCGGCCGACGGGTGATCCTGCCCGTGCGAGTTTTAGCCTGGTGATCCCGCCGCCTAATGTGACGGGTTCGTTGCACATTGGGCACATGCTCGAGCATACGGAAATTGACATTCTGATGCGATGGCACCGTATGCG
>JAJYJL010000990.1 GCA_021789565.1 Acidobacteriota bacterium | reverse complement strand
ATCCGTTCCAGCAACGCTTCGGCGAAGTTGCTCTGCGTGTCAACGGCAAGGTCAACTCCGCCGACTTGAGTTCCTGCGAAGCGCGCCGAGTGAACGCTGGCCTTGAAATCACGTTCCGGCCGCGGCCCGCGCAAGGCGCAGGGACGGCAGAAGGCCAGGCCGATTTGGAATTCATTGTCTCGGCCAATCCTGTAAGAGACGGAAAAGCGCTGCAATTGAGTTACCGATCGTCCCATCCCTCCCTGGTGGAGAGCGTCAGCTTGCTGGACGATGCCTTCTGGACCACCGACGCCGAAGAGGGGTCCATCGCCGTCCCCGCGCGCATGGGTCTTTTGATTCCTGCCACCAGCCGGCTGAAGTTCAGCAAGGACTTCGATACCTACTCATACGAAGGATGCCACATGGAATGGGTCGGGGCCGTGAAGAGCGGCGCCACTGCGATGATCACCTGGGAAGATCCTTACACCACGCCCCGCGTGAAGAGCCAATTGCCGGAATCCGAAGAACTCGCCGGCCGACAGGTGTTGTCGCTTTCGGTTCGATTGCGCAAATCCGCCCATTCGCTCCAGGTGATGTTCCCCGGCAAAGGCGATTACATGGCCATCGCAAAGGCCTATCGGCCGCTTGCTGCGGAACGCGGGATGCTGGTGCCGTGGATGCAAAAAATAGACGCGGTCACGGAACGCAAAAAGCTGTTTGGAGCTATCAATTTTAAGTTGTGGGCCTGCCTTGACCGCCGGATGAACGCCGCAAGCACGGAACAAAAATTCCTGGAAGTGGACTGGACGTTTGATGAAGCGGCCCAGGTGGCCGGGCATCTGAAAAACGATCTCAAACTCGACCGGGTCCTTTTCATTCTGGGCGGATGGACCCATCGCGGTTACGACAATGAGCATCCCGACATCATGCCGCCTGCGCCAGAGTGCGGAGGAGGCACAGCGCTGGCCGATTGCTCCCGCCGCGTGCAAAAGCTCGGATATGTTTTCGGCCTTCATGACAACTACCAGGACATCTACCGCGATTCTCCCTCCTGGAGCGAAAGCCTCGTCATGAAGCATCGCGATGGCAGTCTGGTGAAGGGCGGGGTCTGGTGGGGCGGCCAGGCTTACCTCATCTGTTCACAGGAATCCATCAAGCTTGCGCGGCGCCCGCAAAACCTTCCGGCTGTGAAAGAACTGACACACGCCAACTCTTACTTTTTTGATACCACCTTCGCGGCGGGCCTTCAGGAATGCTACGATCCCCATCATCCCCTGCAAAAGCCTGATGATATGCGATGCAAGCAGGAGCTCTGCGATTACGGCCGCAGCGAGTTCGGCATCTTCGGCAGCGAGGACGGCCGCGAATGGGCCATCGCTCATGCCGATTTCTTTGAAGGTCTGACGGGGGTGAGCGGCAGTTATTTTCACAATAAGAAATTGCTGCCGGAGACAGGTGGAAGCTCCGTCCCGTTGTTTGAAACCGTCTTTCGTGACACCATCGCCCTCTACGGAAAATACGGCTACGACATTATGAAATCGGCTGAGTACGTGCTCTACCACATCAGCATCGGGCGCACGCTCAATTATCACGCCGTCCCCCATCATCTCTACTGGAAAGACCCCAACGCGGAAGATGAAATGCGCGGCAAGCAGGGAGACGTTCCTTCGGGCGGGGAGGATGTTTTCACGCGTGGTGATGGCGGTTGGGCCGAAGGGCTCCATCCATTCGACCGTTTTGTGAAGAACACCTATGAAATTCTTTCGCCTCTTCACGAGCTCACAGCAGAAGCGCAACTCACAAGCCACGAGTTCCTCTCGCGGGACCGAAAAGTGCAGCACACAACTTTTGTGGGAGACTCCGGCAAGACTGAAGTGGTGGTGAATGCCGGCGCGGACCATTTCCCATGGAAGTCAAATTCCGGGGGTGAAATCACGCTGCCGCCGAATGGCTTTCTGATCGAGTCGCCTGCCTTCGTCGCCTTTCGCTCTTTAGCGTGGAACGGCCTTTCGTATTCCGCCGCAACCGCGCCGCTTTTCACCTTGCGCAGCATGGACAGCAAACCGCTCGAGAATTCGCCGAAAGTTCGTGTCTATCATGGCTTTGGTGATGCAAGGCTGAGGTTCCGGGGAAAAACCCGAAAGATCAAAACCGAAGGATATCTCGCCTGATAGGTTTCCATGGACCGATAACACATCTCCGAGTCTCTCCTCGCCTGCGGCTGCAGTCTGGTGTTCAAAAGCACTTGCTGAAATAAAGACAACGCAAGTGGCCCATCCATGGCGGTTATTCCAGGCGTACAAGGTCCGCGGTCCTCCTCTTCTTCTTGCGGAAGAACCTCGAACCTTAAAAGGAAGTTGGCGCCACCGGGCCCTTCCAACTCCACGCCACTTTCTCTGCTCGCAGGGTCGAATATGCTGGCGGAACGAATTGCGGCTGCCTGAATTTACAGCACTTAGCGTTACGGCCACTGCTTTGCCCGGCGGCTGGCATGTTCATTTGCTGTCACAGACCGAGGGCCCCAAACGGCAGCCATTGGAATTCAAATGCTCCGCCCGCCAAAAACTCGTCCACGTCGCCAGAAATAATTCGCTTTCCGGTGCAACCTTTCCCGGAACTTGTCTCATCTGAGTGATTTGCGTCGGAAGTCTTTGGATCGGAAAGGAGCTAGGCCGGCCCGGAGGATTGAGTGGGGGTCGCTTCAGAGGTTGCAGGCTGGTTTGAACAAAGAGCGCAACGCAGCATCTATTTGTTTTGGTTGTAGCGATATTATTGTACTTTCATGTCGTAACCCGACAAGACAACCTCATGACGGGTATGCCTGGGCCGAAGCGCCAGGCATACTCCCTCCACATCAACTGCTCCGGCTGCCCTACCCATCATGGACAAGCATCCCGTGTCAGTGGGCTGAATTTTCTTCCGGTTGTATAGCCTCTATGACTAGCCACTGCCGGGACATCCACAGCCGGTAAAACTTCAAATTGGCGATGGATGAATGTCCGTGCTGCACGGGAAGAAGTGTGTGCCGCAAACCATTGTCTCGAGCGACAGTTGAAGTCCGAAATAAAAACAAAATATTGGAATTTATAAGCCGTGGTGTGGTTCTGACACCCCGGAATCAAACCCCTGAAGGCGCGGTGGCAAAAGTCGGATTGATCGCTGCCGGGCAGCTTTTTTCCAAACCCTGCGTCATGAAAGGAGCCAGAACATGAGAGGAATCATTCGAAAAGCGGGATTATTTACTATCACCTGCAGCGTGGCATTGGCGATGGGACTCTTGACCGGTCTCCCGCTCTTTGCCCAGTACACCACGGCGAGCCTTAGCGGAAGAGTAGCCGATCCTTCCGGGGCATCTGTTCCCGGCGCCGTCGTGACTGTGAAGAACACCGGAACGGGTG
>JAJYJL010000039.1 GCA_021789565.1 Acidobacteriota bacterium | reverse complement strand
TCTCATCGATAAAAAGAATGGTGCGCCGCCCGAACCGCCGCGTCTTCTCGGCCGCCGCCATCACATCCTTGATTTCGCGGATGCCGGAAAGCACGGCGCTGAAGCGCACAAAGTCGCTCTTGGTTTTGCGCGCCACAATCATCGCCAGCGTCGTCTTCCCCGACCCGGGCGGCCCCCACAGAATCATGGACGCCAGCTCATCGCGCTCAATCTGCCTCCGCAGCGGCTTGCCCGGCCCCAGGATGTGAAGCTGGCCGACGTATTCCTCCAGGGTTTCAGGCCGCATGCGGTCCGCCAGCGGGCGCCGGCCCTGCTCTTGTGTTTCGGAAGGCTGTGTTTCAAAAAGGCTCATGGCTGATATTGGAATTTGCGTTGCCGCGCAACCTCGTACAAGAAAATTCCCGTGGCCGTGGCGGCGTTCAGCGAATCAGCTTCCGCGCGAATGGGAATGCTGAGCAGTTCGTCCGCCTCGCGTGAAATTTCTTCTGGCAGCCCCGCCGCTTCCTGCCCCACCAACAACGCGATCGGCCCACGCAGATCGGCGCTGGCCAAAGCGACGGCGCTCCTGGGGTCCGTTCCCAGAATGTGCACTTTCAAGCCGCGCAATAGTGCGAAAACGATTTCCGGTTTCTGCCCCGCAAACACGGGCATCCGGAAAATGGAGCCTACGCAGCTCCGCACGGCTTTGGGATTGAACGGATTCACCGTCCCCGCCAGCGCCACCACCGCCGAGGCTCCAAGCGCATCAGCGCTGCGAATGATGGTTCCCATGTTGCCCGGGTCCTGCAGCCCGCAGGCGATAACCAGAACGGCATTCCGCGACGCGGCCACCGTTTTCAAATCGACCGGCGGCAACTCGACAATTGCCGCAACGCCCTGTGGCGTCCGCGTTCCGGCAATCTGGTGGAAAAGTTGCTCGGGAATCTGCGCCAATTCCGATTCCGCGGGAAGCCGGGCCAGCAATGCCTGATACCTTTCCGCCGCTTCGGACGAAACAAGGACGCTGTGGACAATCCCCCGCGACCCGGGCTTGAGCGCCTCCTCAAGAAAGTGCGGCCCTTCGCCGCAGAGCCACCCGTCACGCGTCTGGCCCTCGGCGAGCGCGCGGCGAAACACCTTGACCAGCGAATTGGTGGCGCTGGTCAGCACTCGATTTTTTGCGGGAACAGGCTGCTGTTGTGGTTTCATCGATTTTTTACGCCGGACTTTTTATGAACCAGTCCCGCCTTGCGGGATTGTCGCAAAAGGGCACGGATCTATCCGTGCCACATTGGCGGCTCGATTGACGCGGCTTTAGCCGCTGAAAATCGCGACCCCATGAGCGCTCCGTACAGGGGCTGAAGCCCGGTAGGAGCTTTTATGGCGTTGCAACGGCACGACTGAAGTCGTGCCCTTTCGCGAAGACCCGCCGCGCCCTGAATTGAGTATAAACCAGCCGCGACGGCAAGCGATGGCCGGCGCGCGCCTTTTGCCGGCATCCTGTGATAGAATCGCGCCGCATTCATTTTTTCGAACGTCAGCACATTTGGAGGAACCGATGCGGAAAGCCGTGCCTTTCATCATGATGCTCGCCCTGGCGACGCCGGCCCTGGCCCAGAACTTCAGCGACTGGCTCGGGCAGCTCCCTGAACCTCATTCTTACGTTTTGAAGCGCGTCTCCAGCTATGACCGCACGGGCGGAAATGAAGATTATCGCCACGTTGCTCCGGGCCAGACGTTTACGGTCCTCGACGAGCCCGGCCCCGGCGTCATCACCCACATCTGGTTCACCATTGCGGACCCGGAACTTTACCACCTCAAGAAAATAGTGCTGCGTATCTATTGGGACGGCGAAACCAACCCCAGCGTCGAGGCGCCCATCGGCGACTTTTTCGGCCTGGGCCTGGGCGATTACTTTAGCTACCAATCGGTCCCGCTGGCCGTGGGAGAAGCGAAGGCGCTCAACAGCTTCTTCCCCATGCCGTTCAAAAAACATGCGCGCATCACCGTCACCAATGAAGGGCATGACGCCATCCAGGCCCTCTATTTCAACATCGATTACCGCGCCTATTCCAAACCGCTGCCGGCCGACACGCTCTATTTCCACGCGGAATACAACCAGTGCGCTCCATGCACAGCGGTCGAAAGCGACGGCAAGAACCTCGACGGCAAAGACAACTACGTGTGGGTGGATGCCAAAGGGCGCGGGCAGTTTGTGGGCGTCACCATGTCAGTGCTTGAAAACAAGGACGGCTGGTGGGGCGAGGGTGACGACATGTTTTTTATCGACGGAGAAAAGACGCCGTCGATCAATGGTACCGGGACCGAAGACTATTTCCTCGGCGCCTGGGATTTTGGCGGCAAGCCGTTTGCCTACGGGCTTTTTGGCGCTCCGGTCGTCGGGCCCGAGCGACAGGGATCTCGGTGGTCGGTGTACCGCTTCCACCTCGACTCACCGATTACTTTCACCAAGTCCTTGCGCGCCACCATCGAGCACGGCACGGCCAACAATCGCGCCGACAATTACTATTCCGTCGCGTACTGGTACCAGACCGAACCGCACGCTCCGCTGCCGCCGCTGCCGCCCGTGGAAGAGCGCTTGCCGCGAATGCACCCGGCGAATCCTTAGGCTGAATGATTCAGGATGCAAGAGGACCCCGCGAAAGGGCACGACTTCAGTCGTGCCAAAACGGCGCCTTTGCCATTCGGCTTTAGCCGCTGGTATTGTCCTTTGAAATTGCGGGACCCGCACAGGGGCTAAAGCCCTTAATCAATATAGGCGCACTTTGCGGCACGACTGAAGTCGTGCCCTTTCACTCCCGGGTCCAACAATTCACAACTATTCCGGGTTAGCTATCACGGCGATTTTCAGCGGGCATTGCACTCCACATGGCCGTGTTTGCGTGGTCCCTGCACAACGTTCAGCAAAGACTTTCCGGCAACCAGGCGGTTGATGTTTTCGGCAACCAGTTGAAGCCGCTGGTTGCGGGTGCCCGCCATCCAGCCGGAAACGTGCGGAGTCATCACCACGTTGTCCAATTTGTGGAACGGAAAGCCCGAGGGGCGGCAGGGTTCGTCATCTTTGGGATAGCGGTACCAGACGTCGATGGCGGCGCCTGCAATCCGGCGGTCCTTCAGCGCGCGATACAAAGCTTCTTCCTGCACCACGGCGCCGCGCGCCACGTTGATGAGAAATGCGCTTCGCTTCATCTGCCCGAATTCCCGCGGCCCCATCACACCTTGTGTCTCTTTGTTCAGCGGACAGGCAAGAACCACGTAGTCGGATTCCTGGAGAAGCTGCGGCAAGGCGGCGGGGCTTTTCCAAAAATCGACATCTCGCGGCTTTCGCTTCGGTGGGTGGGCGCTGACCACCTTGATGGACATTCCCAGCGCCCGCGCGCGAGCGGCAACTTCACGGCCGATGGTGCCGTAGCCCACAAGGCCCAGGCTCTTCCCCAACACCTCCGCGGCGGGGGCTTTGCCCGTGGCCCACGAACCTTCCCAGATTCCCTTGCGGAACCACGCATCCATATTCAGAAGGTTCCGGCTGAAGACAAGCACCATCATCACCACGTACTCCGCAATGGCCGGGCCGTGGAAATAGGCATTGGCAACTGTTGTCCGTTGTGGAAGCAGATCGATCTTGTGTGCGTCGGTTCCGGCGTTGGGCGCCTGAAGCAGCTTGAGGTCCCGGGCCGCGCGGGCCATGCGCTCAGTAAAAAAATGCCCTACAATCACGTCCGCAGCCGGCAGTGCCTTGAGCATTTTCGGATCATCATGGTTGACGGGGAATGCAGATAACACCGCAGGGACCTTGATGAGCGCCCGGAGCTCGTCCAGCGCTTTCGCGGCGACTTTGCCCGCCAGGACCACCTTCAACCGGCGTTGTTTAATCTTTTTTCTTCCGGCCATGTTGGTTGGTGATCTTCCGGTCATTTTCTGAGCAGGGATCAGCTCCCGGCGATCTCAGCCTGTTTCCCAGGCTGGCCTAACCTGCACTGGGGCAGATCTTTCACATGTTTATTGACCAGGTGCCGGGGCAACTCGCCTCGCAGAATCTGGGCCGCCTGCTCAGAAATGCTGCGGCGCAAGTCGGCGTAAGCCTCCAGGCTGCAGGAGGCGTAGTGGCACGTTACCACCACATTGTCGAAATCCAGAAGCGGATGGGGAATTTTGGGAGGCTCGGTTTCAAGAACGTCGAGGCCGGCGCCGCCCAGGTCGCCGTCCGCCAGCGCTTTTTCCAGTGCAACCTCGTTCACCACCGGACCGCGCGCCGTATTAATCAGAATGGCGCCGCGCTTCATGAGCGCAATGGAATCCGAATTGATCAGGTAGCGGGTCTCAGCCGTGAGCGGGACGTGCAGAGAAACGATATCGGATTGCCGCAGCAACTCCTCAAGCGGCATCAACTCCACTCCCGCCGCCTGGGCAACCTGCGGCGACACGTAAGGGTCGGTTGCAACCACCCTGGGCCCGAGAGCTTTCACCATGCCTGCGAACCTTTGTGCGATGCGCCCAAATCCCACCAGGCCCACGGTCTGGCTTTTCATCCGGCGAATGGGCAGCATCTTTTCCTGGATTCCGGCAACCCACTTGCCCTGCCGGGTCAGCCTGTCAGCCCGGACAATCTTGCGGGTGACGGCCAGCAGCAGGCCCAGGGCATGCTCGGCTACTTCGTCCTGGCAGAACTCCGGCACGTTCGCCACTGCAATTCCAAGCTCGGTGGCGGCATCGAGGTCGACGGAATCATACCCAATCCCCGTGCGCACGATTCCCTTCAATTGCGGCAGCTCTTGCAGGAATTCGCGGCCCATGTGGGCCGTGCTTGCAATCAAAACTTCGGCCGATTTCGCCATGGCGATGCGGTCAGCCAGGCTGCCCGCCTTACCGCACCGGACCGTGCCGCCGGCCCCGTAGATTACCTTCTCATCCAGTCCGCAGACGGGGCCCTCTTCCCTTTCAGTAAAAACCACCAGACGCGACGTTTCTGCGCTCACGTTCACTCCTTGTACGATGAAAAACAGTCATATAGGGTACGGGCAGGAAGCAGGCGAAAGCAAGAGAGAAACCACCCGATCAAGGGCTGCGCAAGAAAATTTTCAAGAGTGGAGGTTCAGCGAGAGAATCTGGAAATGTCGCGAATTCCGCATGCGTTATCCGGAAGCGCGTTTGCTGCCTGCAACCTGATCTTCCAGATCGTCCATGTTCAGCACAATCACCTTGCGCCGTTCCATCTTGATGATCTTGCGGTCGACCAACCGCCGGAGGTTTCGTGATACCAGGTCGCGGACCGTGCCAATTTCCGCGGCGATCTGCTGATTGGTTTCTTCGAGGGGAAACTCCACGCCTCGTTTGGTTCGAATTCCCACGGCCAGCGCCCTGTCGCGCAGGAAGCGCGCCAGCCGGTGGCTGACCTCTTTCAGCGAAAGCTCTTCCACCAGCGAAGTCATATACCGGAACCGCCACGCCAGCGACCGGATCACCGCAAAAGCCACTTCAGAGTTCTGCCGGCACAGGCTGAGAAATTCGCGTTTGGGAAGGAAGAGCAGGCTGGAATCATCGAGGGCCGCCGCCGAAGCCGGCAGGTTGCCGCCGTCAAAAACCGGCAACTCCCCCACCGTGGAACCCGCCCGCTCAATCACCAGCACCTGCTCGCGGCCGTTGTCCGCCATCTTGAAAACCTTGATGGCGCCCGATTGCACCACGTACATGCCCTCGCAGTTGTCGCCTTCAGCAAACAACAGTTCTTCCTTCTGAAGCTGCCGGACCACGCAGTGCCCGGCCAGGCGGCGAAGCTCCTCCTCTCCCAGGACCGCAAAGAAGGGGACACGGCGCAGCGTCGCGATGGCATCCAGCGAAGTCATAAGGAACTACCACATCCTAAACTCCCCTCACAAATGCGGCAAGGACTTCTCCCGATCCGGGGTATAATGGCCATTTGGCTTGGGCAGGGTTTCTGCGGTCCTGCCCGGACGCCGACTTAAGTCGTCGCATTCTTCATGACAGTCAACTAAATTTAAATTCAGACGGGGTGCAATTCTGCATCCCGGAAACAATAGCGGAGGAAGTTAGAATGGCCTATATCATCGCTGAGCCTTGCATCGGTACCAAGGACACTGCCTGCGTGGACGTCTGCCCGGTGGATTGCATCCACCCGCGCAAAGACGAGGCAAACTTTGAGGAATCGGAAATGCTCTATATCGACCCTGTGGAGTGTATCGATTGCGGGGCCTGCGTTCCGGTCTGTCCGGTTTCGGCAATTTTCCCTCAGGACGACCTTCCGGAGAAGTGGAACAGCTTTATTGAAACCAACGCCAAGTATTACCAGAAGTAGCAGGCAACAGTCCCGGCAGCATCAGGGGGGCGCCACCGTCTGTGGCGCCTCTCGACCCTCCTGACATCGCGGCAGTGGCACGGCCATCCTGGCCGTGGGTTTTGAGCGCAGCATGGGCAGGGAGTGTCCATGCCGAAAATCAAATTGCGTCACCACCGTTTCCATAGCCATTCTTCCCGTTTCAACCTATAATTGGCTCTGGTTGAGTTGAAAGCCCTTGGCTCCCGCGCTGCTCTTATCCTCGCATGTACCGACTGTATAGCATTTTGTTCAGCCTCGGCCTCGTCCTGATGGCGCCATACTACATCTGGCGGCATCGCGGCCGCAAGGAACTGGCAGGCTGGCGCGAGCGGCTGGGCAAACTGCCTCCGAGCCTCCAGCAAACCGCGCAGGGCGCTATCTGGATCCACGCCGTCTCCGTCGGTGAAACCCTGGCCGTTGCGGGGCTCGCAAAGCAACTTCAGCAGCGCTACCCGGAGCGCAAAATCTTCCTCAGCAGCGTTACCGCTGCGGGCCGCGAAGCCGGCGAAACAAAGCTGCCGGATGTGGCCGGCCGGTTCTATCTGCCCTTCGATTGGAAGTTTGCCGTGCGGCGGGTGCTGCGGCAGATCCGCCCTTCCCTCCTGGTGATTGTTGAAACGGAGCTGTGGCCCAATCTGCTGAGGGCCGTCAGGGAATCCGGCTGCCGAACGGTCCTGGTAAACGCCAGGGTTTCCGACCGTTCGTTCCCCGGCTACCGGCTGGGCCGCCCGTTTATGCGACGGGTGCTTCGGGACGTCACCCGCATCTGCACACAGACGGCAACCGACGCGGAGCGCTTCCGGCAACTGGGCGCTCGCGGGGACAGCCTGGTTGTGGCGGGTAATCTCAAGTTTGACGGCCGCGCCCCGGAATTTGGAAAGTTTGGCGCAAGGATAAAAGAGGCTCTGGCCACAGAAAATCGCGCTCCCGTTTTTGTGGCCGGCAGCACCATGCGCGGAGAAGAACCTCTGGTGCTGGAAGCATGGCAGAAGGTCCGCCAAAAGTATCCCCGCGCAATCATGATTCTCGCCCCGCGCCATCCCGGACGGTTTGACGAAGTCGCGGAACTGTTGAAGGCAATGCAACTCAGTACCGTGCGCCGTACAGGTCTGCCGGAGGACGAATATGAAATCCGCCGCCTGCTCTCCCACACAGAAATCCTGCTGCTCGACACCATTGGCGAGCTCGCGGAAATGGTGGGAATAGCCGGCGTAGTCTTTGTGGGAGGCAGCCTGGTTCCCACCGGCGGCCACAACGTGGTCGAGCCCGCATTCTGGGGCAAGCCGATACTGTTTGGCCCGCACATGAACAATTTTCGTGATGTGGCGGGCCTGTTTCTCAAAGCGGACGCCGCCGTTCAAGTCGCCGATGCCGGCGGGCTGGCCGATGCAATTCTTCGACTGCTCGACCATCCGGAGGATGCGCGCCGGTTGGGAGAAAGGGCGCGAGAGGTCGTCAGCCGGCAGTCCGGCGCCGCAACACGCATCATGGAACAGATGGAGGAATGGCTCGGCACGCCGCAAACCACCGTTGCGCCGGCGCCCTGAGCCGCCCGATGAACCGTTCGCTCACACCGCTTGCCGCGTTTTATGGCGCAGGGGCGCGTCTGCGCCGCGCGGCCTACCAGCACGGCTGGCTGAAGTCCCGGCATCTCTCGCGCCCCGTCATCAGCGTGGGCAATCTCACCCTGGGCGGAAGCGGCAAAACCCCGCTGGTGGCCGAGGTTGCTGAAGTTCTGCTCCGCCATGGTTACAAACCCGCCATTCTCACACGCGGTTACGGGCGTGAACGCGGGGCCGGTCTCATTGTCCTGGGACCGCATCCCCGGAGAAATCCTGACCCTCGGACAGCGGGCGACGAACCGGCGCTGCTGGCCCGCACGCTGCCGCAGGTTCCCATTGTCATCTGCGCAGACCGTTTTCGCGCCGGGCAGCTTGCCGAAACGCGTTTCGGCGTGGACGTTCACATCCTTGACGACGGCTTCCAGCACCTCGCGCTCTCACGCAACGTTGATCTCGTCGCCATCGACGTCACGCAAAGTGTTCTGCGCGGCGCCGTGCTTCCCGCCGGGCGGCTGCGCGAGCCGCTCTCGGCCCTGGCGCAAGCGGATGTCATTGTCCTGACGCGAACGGAAATCGAGGACCCTGCGGCAACAGAGAAACAGGCGAGAGAAATCAATCCGCAGGCCCCCATTTTCCATTGTGCGATGCGCCTCCAAAACCTGGTCCAGGCTGGCGGCATACAGGCCGTCGGACCCGAAGGATACTTCGGCAAGCCCGTCTGCGCTTTTTGCGCGATTGGCAATCCCTCCGCTTTCTTTTCCGATCTGCGGCGGTGGGGCTTCAATCCCGTTGCTGAAATTGCCTTCCGCGACCACCACATCTATTCCCGCGAAGACGTTCAGCGGCTCAACAGGGCAGCGAAAGAGAAGGGCGCCGCCGCTTTTCTCACAACCGAAAAAGACCTGATGAACCTCCAGGCTCAGTCCGCTCTTGAATTTCCCGTGCTGGCCTGCGCCATCCGGGCGGAAATTTCGGGACCCGAAAAATTTCAGCAAGTACTTCTGGCGGGCATCCGGCAAGAACAGGTACGATCAGAGTTTGCGCCCCGGGCGTGAGTGATCGCTTTGGGGATGGTGACAAGTTGTTTCAAAACTTCGGAGAGCCACGAGAGGGCACGACCTCAATTGTGCTGTTAGAGGTCCTCGAAAGCCCTTGCGTGAAAGGGCACGACTTTAGTCGTGCCGAAGAGCAGTTCGAAGGAGGCGGCTTTAGCCGCTGTAAATTCCGGCGCTATGAGCGCGCCGCTTGCGAGAGAAGGGGTACGACTTTATTCGTGCGGTGGCAGGGGCTGAAGCCCCGATAGGCGTTATTGAGACGCTTCAACGGCACGACTGAAGTCGTGCCCTTTCACGGGGCCCCACTACCTCATGAGTAAGCCGGGCTGGTTACATTTATGCAGACGGATCCTGCAAAGATTCTTGTCCGCGCCACCAACTGGGTGGGCGACGGGGTGATGTCGCTGCCCGCCCTGGAAGCCTTGCGGCAGCGGTTCCCGTCGGCTGAAATCGTGCTGGTGGCGAAGCCATGGGTGGCGGACCTTTATCTCCATCACCCGGCCGTCGACCGCATGATTGCCTACGACCCGGCCGGCGAGCACCGCGGGCCCGGCGGCTTTCGGAAGCTGCTGGAACAGGTCCGCGCGGAACGTTTCGATATGGCCGTTCTCTTCCAGAACGCATTTCACGCTGCCTGGATGGCCTGGCGTGCGCGCATTCCGGTCCGCATCGGTTATGGGCTGGAGGGCCGCGGCCTGTTGCTCACCGATTCCGTGCCCGTTCCCTCGCCCGCCCACTACGGCCACCAGAGCAACTATTACCTGCAACTCCTTTTCCGCGCCGGCCTGGTGGAAAGGGTCTCGCCGGTTGAACAGATTCGCCTGAACATCGAGAACAGTGAACGGACCTGGGCGGCAAAGCACCTGAAGACCCTGGGACTGGGCGGACCTCGTTTTCTGGTGGGGCTCACGCCCGGCGCCGCATTTGGCCCCGCCAAGCGCTGGCTGCCGGACCGCTACGCCAGCCTGGCGGACAGGCTGATTGGAGCGCTCAACGCGGATGTGTTAATCTTCGGTTCCCGGTCTGAAAAACCTCTGGCGGAGGAAATTGCCCGGGACATGGGCCACACGCCGGTGGTCCTGGCGGGAACCACCACCCTGCGCCAGTTGATGGCGCTGCTGGCGCAATGCCGGCTGGTGATCACCAATGATTCCGGCCCCATGCACCTGGCCGCCGCGCTGGGATTGCCGGTGGTGGCCATCTTTGGATCGACGGATGAAACCGCCACCGGGCCGGTCAGCCCGCTGGCCAGAATCGTCAGGCATCCGGTTGCCTGCAGCCCCTGCGGACTGCGGGAATGCCCCATCGACCTGCGATGCATGCAGGGCGTAACGGTGGAACATGTCCATCGCACCGCCCTGGGCCTGATCAAGGAATACCGAGTGACCCATGAACGACCGGCATCACCCTGATCAGAACGACGGGGCGCATCAGGGCACGGCGTTGCAGGTTGCTAAAAAAGCCCCCGGAGGGGGGCGGAAGAATTTAGCCCATGGCGCAAGCCATGGGAAAACGCACCGTCAATAATGCCAGGGAGCCCCGGAGGGGCGAAAGATGTTATTCCCAGATGTACCTTTCGTCGTACTGGACACCGTTCTTCTTGAGAAAACCGACAAGCTCCTCCTGAAACGTCACGCGCCGGTGGTGCGTCTCCTGCTCGCGAATGTATTTGATGACCGAAGCCGCGTTCGACTGGCTGACGCTGAAGGCAGATGTTCGCGGTCCTCGGTGCTGAAGATGACGTGGGTCAGGAGATTTGCGAACGTGTGGGCCATGTCTTTCGCCCCTCCGGGGCCCACGGTATTGTAACGCGGACCGCTTCCCACGGCTGATGCCGTGGGCTAAATTCTTTCGGCCCTCCGGGCCTGGGAAGTCAGGATGACTAACCTCACGCGCAAATTCCGGCCGGCATTGCTCTCAACCATCGGGAAGTTCTCCCGCCAGGACGTTGTGGTGCTGGGCGACATGGTCGCCGATGAGTTCATCTACGGCGAAATTGCCCGGGTCTCGCGCGAGGCCCCGGTCCTGATTCTGAAACAACGCGACAGGCGCATTGTCCCCGGCGGCGGGGCCAACGCCGCCAACAACCTGGCGGACCTGGGGGCCCGCGTCACGCCGGTGGGACTCCTCGGCGATGACCACGCCGGCGACGCGCTCCTGCAATATTTCAAGGACAAAGGCGTCTCCACGCGCGGCCTTCTGCGCGTCCAAGGATATACAACGCCGACCAAATCCCGCATTCTCGGCGGGCTCAGCCACTGGCAGCGGCAGCAGATTGTCCGCATTGACCGCGAGCCGCCGGAAGACAACCGTGACGAACTGCGCAAGCGCGTCAGCCGGAAGGCCGGCCGGCTGCTCAATAACAGGACGGGAGTGCTGATTGCGGACTACGGTTACGGAGCGACGGACGCCGCCGCGGCGGCCTCGCTGCAGCGCCGAATCGGCAACAGCCGGTTGCCGGTGGTGGTGGATTCGCGGTACGCGCTGGAGAGCTATTCGAAGGTCACGGCCGCAACTCCAAACGAACCTGAAGTGGAAGCGGTTTTCGGCAGGAGCATCGGAAACAATCTCGATCTCCTCTTCGAACTCGGACGCACCATGCTGGAACGGCAATCCTTGAAGGCCCTGCTGGTCACCCGCGGCCGCGACGGCATGGCGCTGTTTGAGCGGGGCAAGAAACCGCAGATCATTCCCATTTTTGGCTCCGACCAGGCTGTCGACGTCACCGGCGCAGGCGACACCGTGGTGGCGGTTTTTACCCTGGCCATTGCCGCGGGGGCCGGTTTTGCCATTGCCGCTCTGCTGGCCAACTGCGCGGGCGGCCTGGTGGTGATGAAGCGCGGCACCGCCACCGTCACGGCCCGCGAACTGAGGGAGGCCATACGGAACGCATAACGCGCAAAAGGGTTCCCCGGGCGGAGGCCGCGGCGCTCGGCGAGCGCCTGCGCGAAGAAGGTCTGCAGGTGGTGTTTGCCAACGGCTGCTTTGACCTGTTCCACGTGGGCCACGTCCGCTATCTTGAGGGCGCCCGGCAGCAGGGCGACGTGCTGGTGGTGGGCGTCAACAGCGACCGGTCCGTGCGGCAACTGAAAGGGGAAGGCCGGCCGCTGCTGCCTGAAGATGCGCGCGCGGAACTGCTGGCGGCCATGGAATGCGTGGATTACGTGGTCATCTTTGATGATTTAACGGCCGAAAACCTCCTGCGCGATCTGCGGCCTGACGTTCATTGCAAGGGAACCGACTACACGGAGGCCACCGTCCCGGAACGCGAAGTCGTGCGGAGCTGGGGAGGCCGTGTGGTGATCGTGGGCGATCCGAAAGACCATTCAACCCGTGACGTGCTGGCCCGGATTGCACAACTCAAGAAAGTGGAAAAATGAAGCGCCGAAGGACGACCGTGATAACGCCTCATCCTGCAGCTTCATTCACATTGATCTGAACGCCCATGCCGGATTCCCGCCAGCGCTTCCTCGTTGTCCGTCTCAGTTCCATTGGAGACATCGTCCACACCCTGCCGGCCGTGGCGGCGCTGGGCCGCGCGCATCCCGAGGCGGAAATCCACTGGGTGGTTGAGGACCGATTCTCGGAGCTTCTTGCCGCAAATCCTTATGTCAGCCGGTTGATCAAACTGGACACTCTGGGCTGGAGAAAGAACCCGACATCCGGTAAAGCCATGGCGGAAATCATGCAGGGCTTCGCGGCGCTTCGCGAGTATCCCTATGACGCCGCCATCGACTTCCAGGGGCTGATGAAGTCCGCCCTCTTCGCGCGGCTGAGCCATTCACAGGAACGGATCGGCCTGGCCTGGGGATCGCTGCGCGAACCCCTGGCATCGTTTCTTTACACGCAGCGGGTGTCACCCAAAAACCGCACGCATATAATCGAGATTAACCTGTCGCTGGTGGAAGCACTGGGCGCGCGAGCGTCAAAGTGGGAGTTTCCCCTGCCCGACCAGCCGCAGGACCGGCAGGCCGTTGAGACAGCGCTCGAGCGGCTGGAGACAAAAGAATTCATCATCGTCAATTTCGGCGGAGGCTGGAAATCCAAGCGATGGTCTCCGGCAAATTATGCCGGGTTGATTGCCGCGCTGGCCCCACAAATCCCCTTCGGTATTCTGGTAACGGGTTCGCCGCAGGAGGAGGATGTGGCGCGCGAAATCATCACCGGCGCTGGCGTCCCACGGGCAAAGTGGTTTCCCTCCACGCTGCTGCAGTTTATTGCTCTGGCAAGAGAAGCGAAACTTCTGATTGGCGGTGATACCGGGCCGCTGCATCTTGCGGCGGCGGTGGGAACGCCGATTGTCGCCCTCTTCAACGCCGCTGATCCCCGCAACACGCCGGAGAGGAATGGACCGTTTAACCCCGCCGATATCATCCTGTGCGGCCCCAGGCAGGCAAAACAGGCAAGGCATGACAAAGATTTGAACTATCTTGAAGGTATCAGCGTTGGGTCCGTCGTCAAAGCGGCGCTCGAACGCCTGGGAAGAGAGCATGGCTAAGGATTTTTCGGCTTTCGTTGCGCGCTGGCGCGTACCCTTCGGATTTGTGCTGGGCGTTGCCTACCTGGTCTTCGCGCAGCCGACGCCGCCGCTGCTGATCGCCGGTTCCCTGGTGGCGCTGGCAGGTCTCGGAATCCGCGCGTACGCCGCCGGCCACCTGGAAAAAGACAGAAACCTGGCCATGGGCGGCCCTTATGCCTGGACGCGCAATCCCCTGTACCTGGGCAGCCTGCTGATCGGCGTGGGGTTGGTGGTGGCCGGCGCGCAATGGGTCCTGGGCGTGGTGTTTGTCGTTTTTTTCCTGGTGGTTTATCTGCCCGTGATGCGTCGCGAGGAGAGAAACCTGCGCCGGCGCTTCGGCCGGGAATTTGATGATTATGCGGCTGCCGTTCCGCTGTTCTTTCCCCGGCGAAAACCTCCAAAGCCTTCACCCACAAAGTTTGAATGGAACCGCTACCGTAAAAATCGGGAGTACGAGGCGGCCCTGGGCTATCTTGCCGGTGTCCTTTTCCTCATCGCAAAGATTCTGCTACGTTAGAAGAGGGGTGCAGGTTTCCTTTCGATAACGGGGTGCGTCTAAACAAGGTATGAGACTTTGCCGGTCCCATATTGCGGTTGCCATCGTGTTCATCGCCAGTTTTGCGCCAGAGGGTGGCGCGCAAGCGGCGGAAAACAAGCCACGGCCCTTCAGCCCCGGTGAAACGCTGGTCTACGATGTCACCTGGTCCCTCTTCCCCGCGGGGAAACTGACGGCTACTCTCAGCAGGGACCGGCACGGCCCCCGGGATGCTGATGTGATTAAAACCACCGCCGATTCACAGGGTTTCGCGGCGCTCTTGTATAAAGTCCAGGATGAATTCCAGTCCGTTTTTAATCCGCGGACGCTGTGTTCCATCGAGATCTCCAAACAGATCAACGAGGGCAGCCACCACAGGATTACAAAAATAACCTTCGACCCCTACCGCGGCCTGGCGATCCTGGACGAACACTATCTGGACGGCGATAATAAGCCCCCCAAGCATGACGAGCACGCCATTCCGCCCTGCGCCCAGGACATCATTACGGCTTTCTACTACGTTCGCAGCCAGCCTCTGCACGTGGGCGATACGGTCAAACTTGCGGTCAACGATGGGTCAAAAACAAAGATCGTGGTGGCCGAAGTGACGGGCCGAAGAAAAATCCAGACCCCGATGGGACCCCGGGAAGCGTTGCGGGTCGTGCCCACCGTTTTCGGCAATCTTTACGAGAAGAAGAAAGGGAAGATTGTCATCTGGTTCAGCGATGACGCCTATCACTTCCCTCTCAGGATCAGGGTCTCGCTGAAACTGGGAGCCATTACAGGGACTCTGACGTCCGTTTCTCCGCTACCTCCCGGCTACGCCCCTCCCGGCAAACCGGAGGAGGAAACAAAACCGGCCCGGAGCGCTTCGGCGGTCAAATAATTTTGTATTTCTCAGACAGGATCCGTTGCAGCCGGGGCCGATAGAGCAGGTCAAAGGTGTGCCCCTTATCGGGAAAGAGATTGAGGGCAAACCGGCGGGTTGCCGCAACCATCTCGGAGGCTTCTTCAACGGGCATGTCCTCCTGCTGGAGCGTGCTCGTCACCAGGTCCATCACGAGCTGCAGCCTTCGGACTTTCCTGGCTTCTTCCCGGATTTCCGCGTCGGTTGCCACCATCACCCCACCTTGAGATGAAACCCCAGGACCCTATTATAGGCCAGAAGCCCTCGCATCGCGGCCCACGGAGCGCGGCAATTGGAACACTCTCGATGTTCCGTAGCACCGCACGCTGAGGGTTGGGCCCTTCATGTCGATGGTGACAGCCCCGTCATTCGCAGTGTTGAAAACAGGCACATCCGGGGAGCCAGCCTTCTGTACGCGCAGATACCTTCGCCCTTCCCCGGCTGCATCATGACCACCGGTCTCGAGGACCATCATGGGATTCACCCGTTGCAGGAACTTCCTCCGGGAGGTGGTTCCAGACAGCGGGCGCGCGGATTCCAGCACGCCGCTGGAAAGCTGATTCCCTGAATCCGCCAGGATGCTTTCGACCCGGTCGTCCGTATTGCCGCGCAAAAGAACGCTCCCCTCCGGATCCACAATGCGCAGCACGGGCGACCAGTCACTGAAGGGCAATCGTTTGCCGTGCCAGGCCGCGGAGGGCCACAGCACCTGGATGCCGGTCCTGCCTCTGTCCTCGCTGACTCCCGCCATGATGTCACGAATCCGAACATTCCGCTCGCGCGCTGTCTCAATCAGCGGGAGATCGCCCGCGCGCAACATCTGTGAACTGCTCCACAGCTCGCCGACCCTGAAATTGCGGAGGATGGCCGTCATGGCGCTGACATTCTCGTCGCTTGTACCGCCCAGGACCGCAATGTCGATTTGCTTGATGCCACGCGACCATAGATATGGAGAGACGATCTCTTCTCCCGGATTCCACCGCCCGATGTCCGGTCCGAAACTTTCCTGCCCTCCCGCATCCACCAGCAGAGTTGTGCCGTCGGGCAATACGCCGAACAGGGCCTCACCCCTGCCGCAATCGAGCGCCGTCACCTCGAAGGTTCCGCTCGGGATTTTCGGGGGGAACGGGTATGAAACCACGAGTCCAGCGAACGCACTGAACAAGCAGACGGAGACGACCAACGCACGCCTGCTGCGGCGCAGTGTCAAGGCAGCGCCGACCACCGCCAGCGCATAACCCACGGCGACCCAGACGGGCGGTCCCGGGACGCGATAAGACATCCACAAGGGTTCGCCCCGGAACTCGGTCAAGGCCAGCAGGCCGCTGGTCAGCCAGAACAGCAATTTTCCCGGAAGCACAGCAAGCACCGGCACCGTGGCAGCAAGAATCATGGTCGGCACGGCCACGGCGATCAGCAAGGTCATCAGAGGAAGGGCCAGGGTGTTCAGGCCGATTCCGACGATCGCGATCCGGTGAAAAGTCACCGCCATGGGCATCAACAACCCCAGTTGTAGAATGGCTGAGAAAAGCACCAGGTCCACCGTCCACAAAACAATTCGCAACGGCATTATCACAGCCTGCTGGCATAAAGCTGGGTGCCGGTGCAGGAAGGAAACCTTTGTTTTCAGCCAGGCAATAATCATGCGAAGCTCCACCCGCAATTGAGCATGGCGCGGAGCTAAGTCCATATCCTGGCCCACATTCCCCAGGTGAAATAAAGCTCTCCTGTAAGGGGCCGTCGTCCGCCCCAGCATTGGAACTGCAAGTCCAACAATCAGAAGTGCCGCTGAAAATGAAAGATCAAATCCGGCCTCGAAAAGCCAGGCGGGCCGGTAAAAAAGTAACACCAAAGCTGCAAGCCCGACCGCATCCAGACCCGGCCGGTCACGGTAGAGGTACCGTGCCAGCAGATAGGCGGCTATCAT